>JBATAC010000001.1:0-64206 GCA_049661485.1 Candidatus Microsaccharimonas sp. | reverse complement strand
ACGCACGAGGCGCCCGCACCGGTCATCCCGGACGAGCCCTCGGCACCCCTCGCTCCCGAGGGTCCGATCGCGCCGATCTCGGAGGTCATCGTGGTGTCACCCACCACGAAGCACGAGCCCGCTGACTACAGCGAGCTCGCGCAGACTGGCACCGGTGACTACTGGGGCCTGATCGTGGCGAGTGGTGTACTCGCCTTCGGTGGTTTGATCTTCAAGATCTTCCGCCGCCGCAAGGTGACCGACTGAGAACATGACGCAAGGGGTGGCGCGCACGCTGGGGTTCCCAGCTGCGCGTCACCCCGACGCATCACTTAGGTGCGCTTCTTTTTTATAAGGAGCCTAGCTATATGCTGCGAGATAGCGCTTTCGAATTGCGCCACGCTTATGCTTACTTTATAATGATGCGCATGGAACAATTTGCGCCGCTTTTACCCGAGCCTGAAAAAAAGAAATCTAAAAAACGCTTAGGTATTATATTGGGCATTATTATAGGGGTGCTTATTATTGGCGTTGGTGCGGCAGCCTTGTTTACGAAAGGCTTTGGGCTATTGCAAACTACATCGAATGAAACGTCAGTCTCTACTGTGGACGGCGCCGAGCAAAGTCTTGATAGTAATCAGGCTATGATATCTGAAAACAATCAAAAGATAGCCGGCGGAGACCTAGAGGCTGCTGCGGAATCTTATGATGCGGCTGTCAGCCAAGCCCCGTCTGACGAAGATAAAGCCAATATTATGCTCTCGAAGTCGATTGCATTTGGTGATGCGGGTCATTTTCAGCAAAGTATTGATGCCGCACTTGAGGCGGAGAAGTTGTATGGAGCATCTGCTTACAAGATTGAAGCAACCAAGGAAATTGCCAAGCGGTACGATCAGCTCGGTAATACCAGCCAGGCAATTGTGTATACGCAGAAAGTGCTTAGTATGTTGCAGCAATACCAATCAAGTGATTCTTACCTAAAAACGTACTACGAGCGACAGTTACGTTACCTTGAGGAGAAACAGTAATGAAACAACCACTACTTCGAATAGCTGTCTTTCTATTACTATCAGCAGCAGTAACCGTTTCAAGCTTTCAACCCGCCGCAGCCTACCAGGCACATCAACCGTATTATGAACCTTGGTATGGGCGTCAATTTACCTGTGACCCTATGGCGGCCGATGACGGCTATGGTGCCGCTTCGGCAAGCTATTTTGATGGGGCGTGTACATACGGGCTTCGTCCAGGTCAACCGGATACCGTTCGTCGGGTTATTCCTGAAGGTATTCCGGGATGGGTAAATAATACGGACACCTACTTTTCATGGCTTCAAGATACCTACAATAGAGGTGGAAGGTGGCAAACAGCCGCGGCATATATTGTCAACTCAATGCTTGGAAATAATGGCGGCGGTGGTGGCAGGTCTGTGAGCAGCGGACAATGGAATAGTCTCAGGGATCGTCTGGCTAGCCATACTATGCATGATGAGTGGCGATCTACTAACGGAGTAAATACCCAAATGGGCGGTATCGGTACAAATACCCCAAATGACTCTGATACGAACAGATTTGACGTTATAGCCTACCGCGACGATAAGTGGGCCTCAGCTTGGGTATTTAAAGACGCTGATGGGAACGACCGCTATGTCGTTTACCGGGATTGTGCAAACCCGGTTGGACGAATGCCGGGTCTGTCGGATCAACCTGCTGCAAATTATAATCTTACCCCAACTATTAGCCTCGACCAGACAATGGGCGAGATAGGTACGCCGGTGAACCTTTCACCAGTGGTAAATAATGGTGGTACGACTGCGAGTACGGGTAACCAGTGGCAAGTCGTACGCTTTACCATACCTGCTAACCAAACGCCGCCGGGCGCAGCAACGAACGGTTCCGACCCGATTGGCTATTATGGAAATGGGGCGACCACGGTTTCAAATGGCAACCAGGTATTTCAGCGTAATGCTACATCGCTTAGTGTTCCACCTCAAGTGCTTGATAACGTTAACAGTGATTCAAAGGTTTGTTTCGCCCTGTCGGTGCAGCCGGTTACACAGACGGATGCCAGCTGGAGTCACAGCGCACCAGCTTGTATCGCTATTGCCAAGCGCCCGAAAGTACAGGTTCTCGGTGGCGACCTTATTGTAGGAAGGGCAACTTCTACCAATTTGGCACGTTTATCGAATGTAACAACGGCCGTTACGAATTCGCCAACTAGCGGTATATTTGGGTCGTGGGCTGAGTATGCGATCATTCCTTCTGGGCTTGTGATGGGAATGGCATCGGGCTCTGGATATGTAGGCGGGGCGCCTACCGGCGATTTATGTAGCCTTAGCGTTCTTACATTTGCTAATAGGGTAGGGGGTAGCTGCCAGCCAAGCGCTATTGGACAATATTCGCACACCACAGCTGCACCCGACGTAGCACTGCGCTTCCCAACCGATGGTGCTCAAAATATTCCCGGGGGAAGTGTTAACCTTGCGACTATGAACAATGTATATACTAAATCTAGCGGTAGCCTCACTATCAGTGCTAGCGCTGATATATCAGCCGGCAGGTCGGTAGTTATTAACGCGCCAAATGTTGACGTTACTATTACCAGTGACATTCGCTATACCACTGCGTCATTGACGAAGATTCAAGATATCCCACAGGTTGTGATTATTGCGCGAAACATTATCATTGCTGATTCGGTGACGCAAATTGACTCGTGGCTTATTGCGAGCGGTTCTGGGACTGAAGGTCGGCTGAACACTTGTGGGGCTGGCGCGGTTGGCGAAGCAACGCAGGTAAATACAACTATCTGTACGCAAAAGCTGGTGATAAATGGGCCTATTCAAGCTAACCATCTTCTTATGCGCCGTACCGCTGGGGCGGAGGCGGGGCTAGCCGCAGGGGATCCAGCCGAGGTGTTTAACCTTCGTGCGGACGCGTACATATGGGGCGGCGCCTATAGTCCTGGGACGGGCCGTATTCCAACGGTTGTCACCAAAGAATTACCGCCACGATTCTAGGTCGTTATTCACTATAAACTCCTTGCTTTGCACTTATGCTTTCGTTATAATCAAGGATAATATGGCAAGACACGGCGTGGGAGACTTTTTTGCACTGGATATCGGCACGAACGCGGTAAGGGTTGTACAGCTCTCGCCGTCAGGTGCTGATGGTTGGAACTTGGTGCATTTTGGCTATGCACCTATCGAAGATAATATTTCAGCCGCATCTTCAGAGGAAGCTCGTCGTAAGCTCGGCGAAGTTATTATGACAGCAGTCGGGCAAAGTGGTATTAAAACCAAAAACGTCGTCATTCAACTTCCTTCAAATAAAACGTTCACGACAGTTATCGAGGTTGCGCTTATGCCGGAAAACGAGCTTCGTAGCACCATCAAATATCAGATTGATCAGTATATCCCTATGTCTATTAACGAGGCAAAAGTAGACTGGGCAACTCTAGGTACCTCACTCCACGACCCAAAAATGCAAGAGGTTCTGATCGCAAGTACTTCAAATACTTACGCCGAAGAGCGTCTCGAGTTTGTCGAAAGCCTTGGCCTTAATGTTATTGCTTCTGAGCCAGACCCGCTGGCAATGGTGCGTTCGCTTTTACCTGTCGGCACCAACGACGCGCGTATCATCATTGATATGGGCGAACAGTCAACCGACCTTGCTATTACTTTCGGTGATAGTCCTCGTCTTGTTCGTACCATACCAACCGGTTTGCAGTCGTTCGTGAAAGCCACGGTTCAAAACCTCAACGTTCAAGAAGACCAAGCTCGTCAGTTTATTCTTAAGTTTGGTCTGGCACCCGACAAACTGGAAGGCCAAGTATATCGTGCGCTCGAAGGGGTACTTGATGGCTTTGTAGCCGAACTTATCAAGTCTATTAAATTCTTCCAAACACGTTACCCGAACGCACCTATTTCCGGCATATTGTTATCTGGGTTCTCGGCTGTTATACCGGGTTTTGGTCAGTTTACCAGCGAAAGAACCAGCGTCCCGTCAGCAATTGCTAACCCGTGGCAAAATGTACGTGTTTCTCAGTCTGACCAACAACAACTAGCTCCCATTGCATCCGAGTTTGCTATTGTCATTGGGCTGGCACAACGAAGGAATAAAACATGATTGAAATCAACCTCATCCCTGACGTTAAACGCGATCTTCTAAAAGCGCAACGCACCCGTGCTGCAGTTGTTACGGTAGCAATTTTCACCAGTATTATTGCTGGCGGTGTCGTTGTGTTGCTTGTTTTGTACATGCTGGGCGTACAAACTATTCGGGGCGCCTATTTAGATGGCGAAATTAAAACCCAAGCTGCTAAGCTTGAAAGCGTCGAAGATTTATCGAAAATTCTTACCATTCAACATCAATTATCTAAAATTTCTGAACTTAACGATCAAAAGAATATCGATTCTCGTGTTTTCGATGTATTGACGGCAGTTATTCCACCTGAACCAAACTCGGTACAGGTGTCACAGTTGGTGGTCAACGATGAAGAGAAAACTATTCGTATCGAGGGTCAAACCAGGGGGTATGATTCTATGGAAGTTTTCAAAAAGACACTCGATAGTGCACTCGTGAACTTCAGGGAGAACGACCAAGACGGAACAGTAAAACTCGCGACCGATATTAGTGCTTCTGACATTAGCTATGGTGCAAATGCTGATAACCAAAAAGTCTTGCGCTTCACAATGACCTTTACCTATGCAGAAGAGCTGTTTTCTCCTAACGCTACGAACGTCGTTATAAAGCTCAGTTTGAATGGTAACGTTACCGACTCATACCTTGGTATACCGAACATCTTCACGGAAAGGGCACAGGATTTATAATATGAAGTCATCCGACGCAGCAATTCGAAAGCGAACCCAAATTGCTAAGGCAAACCGCACCATGTTTATTTGGATCTCTATTGCCTCGGTTGTTGTTGGGGTTGCAGCCGTGGTTAGCTATTTCCTCTTTAACAACCTTGCCTATACTGAAAAAGTACTCGCCGAAAAGCAAACCACCCTTAGTACCCTTAATAGTAATAACAATGTTGTTGCAGGCCTAGCTGATGAAATTCGAGTACTCGACACCAATAGTGCCTTGTCGAGTGTTAAAGCAAAAGATACTGATCAGGCTATTCAGGTTATTCTTGATGCACTACCATCAGAAGCGAACTCGTTCGCATTGGGTGCTTCCTTGCAAAATAAACTTCTCGCCGGTGTTAGCGGGCTTGACGGTGGCATAGAGTCGCTTCAGGTTGACCCTGTAGTGGGTGTAGAGACACTTACTGGCAGCACCGCCACTACTACCGCCCAGTCAGCTGCGGGTACTGAAAACGCGATTACTTTCCGTTTCAAAGTAAGGGGTGGGCAGCCTGCCCTGCGCCAGGTACTTGAGAATCTCGAGAAGTCAATTCGTACTATTGTCGTAACAAATGTTCGCATTGAAACGCAGCGTACTGGCCCCGAAATGACGGTTGAGGGCAAAGCCTTCTACGAGCCAACTACAGCCGTAAAACTGGAAAATAAGGTAGTGCCACGATGAAAAAAACCGATATAGCCATGATTATCCTTATTGCCGCTTTAAGCGTTGCGGTCGCTTTTTTCACGACACGCGCCATCATAGGTACAAAATCAACCGATACAGTCAGTGTTCCATCGATTGTTAAAATAGATACAAGTGTAACCGAACCCGACCCAGCTATTTTTAACAGCCAAGCTATCAATCCAGCTGTCGAAGTACAAATTGCACCGAAAAGCGAGTAGGGGGCCGAGTAGTGGCACTTCTTACTGACGATATTCAAGAAAAGCTGACTACTCTTCTTATTGAGGAGGGGTTAGTTTCGGCCGATGTTATTAATGAGACCAAAGCCCAGGCAGCTAGCGAAAGTAAACCGCTTTTTACTCTCCTTACTGACCGAGATGTCATTGATAACGAACTGCTCACTCATGCTATCGCCCAGGTATCAGGGGTTCCGTATGTCAACTTGGCGAACATTATTGTCGACCAATCTATCTTGGGACTACTACCCGAGGATATTGCCGAGCGCTTTATGGCCGTACCGTTAGCTGAGGTACAAAACCGTTTAGCAGTGGCCATGATTGACGCTAATAACGTCCAGGCTGTCGACTATCTCGCAAACCTTATTCAGCGGCCTTTGAAAGTATTCATGGCCTCTGAGGACGGTGTCAGCCATGTATTAAGCCAGTACAAAACTGACTTATCGAGTGTGAACGAGGCGGCTGAAGTCTCGCAGGAAGAACAAAAAGCCTCGGAAGCCAACCAGGTAAAAACAATTGTGCAAGATTCGCCAATTAGCCAGGCGTTAAGTAAAATTTTAGAGTACGCCGTAAAGTCTCACGCTAGTGATATCCATGTTGAGCCTTTGGAAAATACTCTCAAAATTCGTTGTCGTATTGATGGTGTGCTTCGTGAAGTAATGCAACTACCGAAAAGCATCGAGCCTGCTCTTGTAAGCCGCGTTAAAATCCTTTCCAATTTAAAAATCGACGAACACCGGGTGCCACAAGACGGCCAGTTTACTGTCAACGTTGGTAGTAAAGATGTTGATCTTCGTATTGCTATTAGCCCAGTTGTATGGGGTGAGCAGATAGTGATTCGTCTTCTTGATAAAACGGGGAACAGTTTTGATCTAGAAGAGATGGGGTATGCCGGGCGATCACTTCGCGTTATTCGAAAAGGTGTAAAGCGACCAAACGGTATGGTACTTACTTCTGGGCCAACCGGTTCAGGTAAATCAACAAGTCTTTACGCCCTTATTAAAGAGATTAAAGATGACACCGTGAACATTGTGACACTGGAAGACCCGGTTGAGTACAAAATGCAAGGGGTTAACCAAATTCAGGTAAATGCCGATGTTGGCTTAACATTTGCTAGTGGCCTTCGCTCAATTCTTCGTCAAGACCCAGATGTCGTGATGGTAGGTGAGATCCGTGATGGTGAAACGGCCAATTTGGCCGTGCAAGCGGCTCTTACAGGTCACTTGGTATTTAGTACACTTCACACCAACAGCGCTGCCGGGGTGCTGCCTCGTCTCCTTGATATGGGTATTGAGCCATTCCTGATTGCTAGTACGGTGAACACTATTATTGGTCAGCGGCTGGTTCGCCGGGTAGCAGATCGGCGTGAGACCTATCAATCAACACCGATTGAAACTCAAAATATTTTAGCAACAGTAGGGCACCTTCTTCCGAAGACACCCGAGGAGGTTGCTCGAGTTTCTGCTGATTTAGGGTATAAAGACCTACCATTAGCGGGCCAAAGCGCTTATACTTTAGTCAGAGGAATTGATACCCCTCAAGCGCCACATGGTTACAGCGGTCGTGCCGGTATTTATGAAGTGATGGATGTCAATGTCGACATTCAAAAACTCATCATCGATCACGCTACGAGTTCCGAGATTCAAAGGCTCGCAGTTTCGCAGGGTATGATTACTATGCGGCAAGATGGCTACCTCAAGGCGCTTTCAGGGCTCACTACAATCGAAGAAGTAAACCGTGTAACATCAGACACAGCATAGGAAAATAGGGTAGGAAAGTATGAACAGTCAACAACTCAGAATCGAAGTATTACTAGAAGAGGTCGTAAAGCGTCGTGCTTCTGACCTTCACCTTCAGGTAGGCCTGCCACCAATGCTACGTGTTGACGGTCAGCTTGTGCCAATTGCTGGCTTTAATGCACTTGATGAAGCGGCCGTAGAAACGCTTGTTTTTGCTATTCTTGACCAAGACCAGCGCCAAATTCTTATGAAAGACAAAGAGTTTGACTTCAGTTTTGCTTTTGGAACGCTTGGCCGTTTTCGTGTAAACGCCTTTCACGAACGTGGTAACCTAGCCGCTGCACTTCGTTTGATTCCTAATGAAATTAAGTCGGTTGTCGAGTTGGGTATGCCGCAAATTGTGATGAGCTTTGCAAACTTCCCACGTGGTCTTGTACTTGTTACAGGGCCAACCGGTTCGGGTAAGTCGACCACACTAGCGGCATTAGTTGATAAAATTAACACCGAAAAGCCAGCTCATATTATTACCATTGAAGACCCAATTGAATTTACCCATAAATCGAAGAAGTCGGTTATTGTGCAACGTGAAGTTCACTACGATACCTACAGCTTCTCAGCGGCGCTTCGTTCAAGCCTTCGTCAAGACCCCGATGTTGTGCTGATTGGTGAGATGCGTGACCTTGAAACTATTTCAGCTGCTATTACGATTGCTGAAACTGGGCACCTTGTCTTTGCGACACTTCACACCAACTCGGCAGCGCAATCAATCGACCGTATGATTGACGTATTCCCGCCGCACCAGCAGCCGCAAATCCGAGCCCAGCTTTCAAATATTTTGATGGCAATTGTATCGCAGCGTCTCGTTCCGGCAATTGGGGGTGGTCGTGTGGTAGCGGCAGAGATTTTAGTTGCAAACCCAGCAGTGCGTAACATTATCCGGGAAGGTAAGTCGCACCAACTTGATGCTATCATTCAAACTGGTGCCGAGGCTGGCATGCAAACTATGGACCGTACACTTGTAGGTCTTGTTCAGTCTGGAACGATTACTTATGACAATGCTCGTGAATTTGCCGTTGATCTTGTTGAATTTGAAAGGCTAATGAGGGGTTAATTAAGTGAAAAGGTACACGTACGAAGCGCGCGACCAGTCAGATAATAAGATTATCAAATCGACTATTCAAGCCGAGTCAGAAACCGCGGCCGCTCTTTTGTTGATAAAGCAAAACTTTGTGCCACTTAAGGTAAAAGAAGATAACGGCGAGCAAAGTATTCTTGCCCGGCTGAACGGTCGTATCACTACCAAAGATAAAGTGGTGTTTACTCGACAGCTGGCTACCCTTATTGGGGCCGGTTTGCCTTTGAGTCAAAGTTTGAGCACAGTGCTTGAACAGACCCAAAACAAGCGCCTACAAAATGTTGTCGAAGATATATCGGTATCTATCGAGGGTGGGCACTCGCTGTCTGAAGCTTTCGGTAAACACCCGAAGGTGTTTAGTGAAGTATTTCTCTCGCTCGTTGCTGCTGGTGAACTGTCGGGAACACTTGATGAATCGTTGCAGCGTATTGCCGCCCAGCAGGAAAAAGATGCCGCTGTAGCTAGCCGTATTCGTGGGGCGTTAACGTATCCGTTTATTGTTCTGTTTGTGATAGCAGGTGTATTAGCTTTCATGCTTTTTACGGTGGTGCCGCAAGTCGAAAAACTCTATGACGATATGGGGCGGGCACTCCCTCCTCTTACTGAGTTTATGGTAAATACTGCCAACTTCGTTACCCAATTCTGGTGGATTGTGATAGCGGCTGGTGCTATTTTTGTCTACTTCTTTATTCAGTATCTCAATACCGAGTCGGGTGTAAAATTTAAAGATACGTTTAAAATTCGTGTGCCACTATTTGGAAAAATGTTTCAAAAGCTATACATGGCTCGGTTTGCTCGTACGGGTCAAACACTTCTTAGTACGGGTGTAAGCATGCTCGATATGTTGCAAATTACCAGCCGCGCGGTCAACAATACGTTGATTGAAGCAGCAATTCTTCGTGCTGCCGATAAAGTACAGGGCGGTAAAGCTCTTTCGGTTGCACTTTCTTCAGAAGAGATTATCGATGCACTTGTACCGCAAATGATTAAAATTGGTGAACAATCGGGTCGTATCGATGAAATGATGGGCAAGGTAGCACAGGTGTATGAAGACGAACTCGACGAGCAAATACGAACCATTTCAACCGCTATCGAGCCGGTTCTTATGGTAGTGTTAGCAGTCGTGGCGGGCGGAATGGTAGGGGCGATCCTATTTCCTATCTATGGCCTTATTAATGACATTAATGTTTAAAAACTATAGACAAACACAGTTGTCCGGTATACTATAAACATAACCAATAAGTATAATTGTTCATGAAAGGTGGGATACTCTCCAATGAACACAACGAAACAAACTACTAAAGGATTTACCATCATCGAGGTAGTACTGGTACTTGCAATTGCTGGTCTTATCTTCCTAATGGTGTTTATCGCATTGCCTGCGCTTCAAGCTGGCCAACGTGACACATCTCGCAAACAAGATGTAAGCAACGTAGCAGCAGCAGTAACACGCTATGGTGCAAACAACCGTGGTGCTTTTCCTACTACTGCACAGCTTCAGGCTGAGCTAGGTCAAACAGGCACAAGCCCTAACGCAACTTTTGCTAACCTTTCAACTAACACACAAACCGTTACGGTTGGAACAAGTGTTGGAACACAAACAGATGCTACGATCATAGTAGTGAAGGGTCTCAAGTGTGAATCTGTGGCTGCAGATGGCGCAGTGACTACTGCAGCAGGAACAACTCGTCAGTTTGTCGTTACCACTAAGCTTGAAGGTGGCGGTGGACCTGGCTACTGCCTCGATAGCTAGTCAAATAGTTATATAAAGTAAAAGGACCCGAAAGGGTCTTTTACTTTATATAAAGGCAATCTTGCTTGTGCTATCATAAAGGATATGTATGAACCAATTATATACTTGGGGCTAGTGCTATTTGGCCTTGTGCTTGGTAGCTTCGCAGGTGCGACTGTTTGGCGGTTACGAGCAAAGCAGCTAGCTTTTGATAAAGATAACGATGAGCCATATAACAAAGCTGAATATAAGCACTTAAAAAAGCTTCTGCACAAAAAAGGGCGCCATGACCGTTCTCAGTGTCTTCACTGCGGCTACACCCTTCGTTGGTACGATCTCATTCCACTTGTAAGCTGGCTCGCGCTTCGGGGGAAATGTCGGGCCTGCCATACTTCAATTGGTCGCTTTGAGCCGATCATCGAGGTAAGCGTTGCAGCTTTTTTTGTTCTGTCCTATGTATGGTGGCCTTTTGAACTTACTGGCAGCTTAGCAATCGTCCATTTCTTACTATGGCTTATCGCAGGGGTTATTATGGCTGTGCTATTTGTCTATGACGTGAAATGGTTTATTTTGCCTGATAGGTATACATTGGCCCTCGCATTAGTAGGTATAGGTATGGTCGTAGTTGGGGCTACTCAATCGCAGCTTTGGGGTGAGGCTATACTTAATGCAGTTGGTGCCGTCGCGATACTCGGGGGGCTTTACGGGGTCTTATATTTTATATCTGGCGGACGATGGGTAGGATTTGGTGATGTGAAATTGGGGGTCGGGCTCGGCCTGTTACTTGGTGATTGGCAATTGGCAGCTGTGGCATTATTTCTGGCCAATTTTATAGGGTGTCTTATTGTCATACCTGCTTTAATAACAAAAAAAATGAATCGTACAAGTCGTGTACCTTTTGGTCCACTGCTTATTAGCGGAACAGTCATCGCTTTTTTATGGGGGACACCATTGTTGCAGTGGTATTTGGGCAGTATGGGGATTGTGTAGCTGCTTATGCTATAATTGACCCCAGATATGGGCATTAATAAAAAAGCTAATCTTTTACTATCTACTCAAACTTCATCAGCTTTTTCGAGGCGCTCGGGCTTCACTATTGTTGAAACGGTTCTTTTTCTCGCGATTAGTGGTGCTTTAATCATTGCCCTTATTGCCGGTGCTGGCGTCACCTTAAGTGATCAGCGCTACCGCGATGCTACGCAGTCATTCAAAGCCCTGTTGCAACAGCAATATAGCGAGCTCGGCAGTGTGCAAAACACCCGCACCAACACATGGTCATGTAATTCCGATGCCTTAGTGACAAGTGGTGGCGATGAGGAGTATCGCGGCCAAAGCGAATGTATGCTTATAGGGAAGTATTTGCGTATTCAAGGTAAGGATATCACCATTTACCCGGTGCTTGCGTATGAAATTGACACCACGACAATTCCACCTACTGATATCGAGGGCTTGCGTACCAAGTATGCCCTAAACGCTTCAACTACCGAAATTGAAAAAGACGAGCTTGATTGGCAAACCGAAATTGCTTGGGCGGCCTCTGGGGCTGATTACAATGCGGGTGGCCCGACGCCACGCTCGCTTGGTATTCTGTTTATTCGCTCTCCAGATAGCGGCCAGGTATATACATTTACCTCGGATGATATTCCGGCTGTAGACGCTGTTAACCAGGCAACTTTTACCCAGTTACTAATTGCGGGTAATAGTGTACCGGGGCAGGCGGCCCGAACATTATGCATAAAGTCAGGGGGGCTTGCCGTATCGGGTGATCGGGCGGTGGCAATTGCTGCCTACGCCTCGGCGCCAAGTGCGATAGAAGTCCGCAGTAACGACTTAGTAGGGAACCCATCGCAATGCTAACGAGAAATCATCAGGCTGCGCGCCAACAAGCGGGCGACACACTCATCGAAGTGCTATTCGCAGTAGCGGTTTTTAGCTTGGTTGTGGTTGGGGCGCTCTCTATTATGAACCAGGGCACCGCAACAGCGCAGCGCTCGCTTGAAATTACCTTAGCCCGTCAACAAATGGATGCTCAAGCCGATACGTTACGTTTTTTGCAATCGTCGTATGTACAGGCCTACTATTCGGGTATCACGTATGATACTGGTGACACTCTCTCTAGCCCGGCTGAAGAGTACTATAAAGTTATTCAACGGATATCGGGCACCGCCTCGGCTTCAAGCTTCGGTTCGCTGAGTTGTGGAACAAAGCCAAGCGGGGCCTTTATCCTTAACCCTCGCACCGCAACGCTCAACCCTGATACAAATTTTTTAAAGAAACCCGATGTCTACCCAACAATTACCTATAACGCAGCTGGTGCTATTGAAAGCCAGGGTAGCCAAGGGTTGTGGGTAGAAGGGGTACGCAGTAGCGTTACTTCGGGTGAAAATGCCAGCTATATCGATTTTCATATTCGTGCCTGCTGGGATGGTCCGGGCCAAGGCTCGCCAATGAATTTAGGAACGATTGTGAGGTTATATGAACCACGTGGCTAAACGTACTACCAAGCGCTTGTTAATACGCCCTAACGAAGGGTTTACCTTAATTGAACTGCTCCTCGCCATGTCGTTTATATCGGTATTGCTTTTAGCGATCGCTTTGAGTATTACTCAGATTAGTACCATTTATACCAAAGGCCTTGCCCTTAAGGAAGTGAACCAAACTTCGCGCGAGATTGCTACTGATATACGGCGTACTATCCAGGGGGCGTCTATGCTAGACCTTGCGAACGACTACGTCACCACGCCTGCTGGTGGTCGCCTGTGCTTCGGAAGTTTTTCGTATGTATGGAATACCACTAGTGCTTTAGCGGCGAGCGACCCAAACATCTCAACCTACGAAGGGAGTGGTAAGCAAGTCCATTTCGCTAAGGTACCTGATCTTGGAAAGATTTACTGCTCTAAAGGTGGTGGCGGGGCGGTGCTCTACAAAAATATTCGGGCCGTTGATGTACCCACGACACAGGAACTTCTCGATGCTGGTGAGCACAAACTTACGATGAATGCGCTCGCGCTTAGTACAACCCCAAGTGCTACCGACCCGGCGACGGCCGAAGCACTGTACAATCTTGATTTTACTGTCGGTTCGGGTGACATTACTGCCATGAATGCTGACCAATCAGCGTGTATTGCAGCCGGTGAAGCCAACTCTGATCTCACGTACTGCACGGTTCAGTCATTTAGTATTGTACTTCGCACAGGAAATAGGTTTAATTAGTAGT
Source organism: Candidatus Microsaccharimonas sp. (assembly GCA_049661485.1). GTDB lineage: Bacteria > Patescibacteriota > Saccharimonadia > Saccharimonadales > Saccharimonadaceae > Microsaccharimonas. The sequence goes on along the minus strand of JBATAC010000001.1, from coordinate 50,643 downwards.
AATGAAAAGCACAAGCACAACCAAGCAAGCCGGCGCCGTCTCGCTATTCGTAGTTATCTTCGCTACGCTCATCATTACTGTTATTACAGTTAGTTTTCTTCGAATAATGGTCAACGACCAACGACAGTCAAGTGATAGCGATTTATCACAAAGTGCCTACGATGCCGCCCAAGCAGGGGTGGAGGATGCCAAACGAGCGTTATTGCGCTATCAACGTATATGTAGCGAAACACCAAGCAGCTGTGCCGCCTTAAGTGACTCACTTTCTACAGATGTATGTAACGCTGCAGTTTTGGTTGGAGGTGTGGTTAGCTCGGCGAATGTTTCAGGCGGTTCACCTGGAAAGCCCGGTGAAATTATTGTCCAGCAATCTACCAGTAGTAGTGATAAAGCGCTTGACCAAGCCTATACCTGCCTTAAAATTAAACTTCAAACCGAGGATTATCTAGGGGTACTTGAGCCTAACACCAGCCAGATTATTCCTTTAGTAAGCGAAACAAACCCTGGCGATGCGACCGACCACCTGCCGTTCGATACCGCTACTGTGCAGTGGTTTAGCCGCGAAGACCTTAGTAACGATACGGGCACGGTTGCCCTTGAGCCGATGTCGTCATCACAGCCTCTGTACCAGCAGTCAAATTGGCCGCTTGATAGGCCGCCGGTGCTACGCGCTCAGTTAATTCAATTCGGTAGTTCGTATACGATGGGTGGTTTCGATAGCGTCAGTGGTAGCCAAAGTAACTCTAATACGGTATTCCTGTATCCAACATCTTCAGCCGGGGCTACAAACAGCGATTTATTTATTGCCCGAGACACCCGGAGCGACAATCCAACTGATATGCCAGATGCCGACTCGGCCGCCACGACGCCACTTCCAGTACGCTGTGAAAGTAATATTAGTGCTGGTGGTTACTCGTGTAAAATGTCCCTGCGCTTACCCGAGCCGATAGGAGGGGGCGATCGTACGGCCTATCTACGTCTCAGTACGCTTTATAATGCCACTGAGTTTCGCCTGGTTCTAAGTAATGGTGTTCCTGACCTAAGCGGTTCAAATATTGTGAAATTCAAAGATGTACAACCCGAAGTCGACTCAACCGGCCGTGCTAATGTACTTTTCCGAAGGGTGTTGAGTCGCGTCAGCCTCTTTGATACAAGCTTCCCGTATCCTGATGCCACCATTGATGTAAATGGTAACTTCTGTAAAGACTTTGGTGTCGCCGAACCAAGCAGTAGCGACCCTGACGGCTATCTGGAAGGCACCTGTACACCTTAATTCAGTTGTATATAGCTATTAGTTAGCTTAGGTTTAGTGTTCGCTGTGAAACTTCTCATACACATCTTTCAAATGTGCATCGGTAACGTGGGTGTAAATTTGTGTTGTGGCGATGTTACTATGGCCAAGCATAGTTTGTACACTTCGTAAGTCAGCACCGTTCATAAGAAGGTCGGTTGCAAAGCTGTGGCGCATTGTGTGGGGGCTGACATGCTTTGTAATGCCCGCTAAGCGCGCATAGCGACTAACCATTCGTTGAATACTTCGCGCAGTCAATCGACGGTAATCACCGCTTTTATTGGCTTCAACGTTCTTGCTATAGCTAATGAAAAGTGGGGCTAGGGTATCTTGGCGTTCATCAAGATACTTTTCGACCCAGTCAGCAGCACCCTGGCTAATGAATACCGGGCGATCTTTTTGGCCCTTACCACGCACCATAAACTCACGACGCTTTGTATTGATGTGGTCGCGGTTTAAATTAACAAGTTCTGAAACACGTAGCCCGCTTGAAAAAAGCAGCTCTAAAATCGCCCGGTCACGTAGCCCACTTTCTATATTGGTATCAACATGTTCCAATAATCTTAAAACCTCATCGTAGTGAAGGAATGTCACTTGTTTTCGGTGTACTTTTGGCAGTTCGATTTTATCAGGCGCTAAAGAGGGGATATCGCGGCGCGAAAAATATTTTAAAAAACCACGGAGGGCAATAAGGTGATAGGCTTGGGTTATTGTAGCAAGATCTTCGCCGCGATCAGTTTTTAAGCGGTTAAGCCACAAGCGGTATTTACGAACAAGCTCTGAGGTAATTTGATCGGGGGTAATATCACCGGCAAACTCAATAAATCGGTTCAAATAAAACTCATAGTTTTCAGAGGTTTTTGGCATTCGACCACCCTCGACTTCAAGGTGTTCAATAAAATCGAGAATATACTCTGATACATATTTTTGCTCTGAACCACTTATGCTCATACTCTAAGCATAGCCTAAAATGTCTGAACAAGGTAGAATAGGTCAAATGGGTCAGTGGTTAGAAGCAGTTATTTTAGGTCTTATTCAGGGGCTCACTGAGTTTATTCCTATTAGTAGCTCAGGCCACTTGGTTATCGCCCAAACTTTTTTGTCAGGGGCGGGAGACCACTTATTTCTTGAATTCATTAATATCGGTACAATGTTAGCACTATTTGTTTTCTTCCGTGGGAAGATTTGGCAGATTATACAAGATGTGTTGGTGCGTAAAAATTACCGCTTAGCGCGAAATATTATTATCACCGCCTTACCGGCTGGTATTGTCGGGTTTTTGTTCGCTAGTTTTATTGAACACACCCCATTCTTTACAAGCGCGGTTGTCGTTGTATTCACGCTTGCTACCGTTGGTATCGTCATGATTGTACTTGAAAAACTTCCAAAACTATCGCCGGTTCAAGAAGGCGAAAAACTGCCATGGTGGCGGGCCCTTATTATTGGCGCGGCCCAGGTCATCGCACTCATCCCTGGCACCTCTCGGTCTGGTTCGACAATTATTGCCGGGCGTTTTATGGGCCTTAGCCCAGCCCAGGCTGCCGAGTATAGTTTCTTAGCTTCGCTACCAATTATGGTCGGTGTTACCTTGAAAGTATTTTTGACTGACTACGATTACTTGGCGACCCACGCAGCAACACTGTTTGTATCGAACTTGGCAGCCTTCATTGCAGGTTTATTCGCTGTTGGTTTTCTTATGAAATACCTTTCGCGTCACTCTTTAGCAATTTTCGGTTGGTATCGAATTGGGTTGGCTCTCGTACTTGCGGTAGTACTTTTGGTACAATAGAACTAATTACATAGTAGGAGACCGTATGGCAGATATTGAACAAACACTTATTATTTTAAAGCCCGACACAATTCAGCGGGGTATCGTTGGTGAAGTCATTAGCCGTTTCGAGCGAGCAGGCTTAAAGATTGTTGCGATGAAAATGATTGCACCAGATGAACTTCATTTCCATAAACACTACGAGGGTATTAGTAAACTTATTAGCCGCTGGGGTGAAGATATTTATAACGTTACCCTTAAGCACATGACGGAAAGCCCAGTTATCGTCTTCGTCCTCGAGGGGGTTGAGGCCGTTTCTTATGTTCGTAAATTAGTTGGGACTACCGATCCTAAAGAATCACCGGCTGGTACTATTCGCGGGGATTACACCCACATTACAAGGGCTTACACTAATCCGAACGGTCGTACACTGCCAAACATCCTCCATGCTTCTGGCGATCCTGAAGAGGCAGTTCAAGAAATTGCCCTCTGGTTTGATAAAGACGAAATCTACCCAGACTATGAAAACGTTCAAGCAAACATCGTTCACGGCCGCGTTCCCAGCGAGTAGTGTAGAATAGGATATGCGCCCCGGTAGCTCAACTGGAAGAGCAGATCCGTCCTAAGGATAAGGTTGTAGGTTCGACTCCTGTCCGGGGTACCATGAATTTTCATATGGCTTATGCTATTATTGTGCTATGGCTACTACAAAAAAATTTCCAGCAAAAAAGAAAGTAACACTTAAAAAAGGCAAGGCACAGGCTCGTCCGGTTACCTGGAAATTTTACGTTGTTGCAATCGGTATTTTTTCTATCGCCGTCGCAACCTTTATCGTCATCGCTTCGCTGACGGCAACCATTATTAGTGCTCAACAGGCGCAAGCCCGCTACGAGAGAATTGCGACAATTTATCGAACCATTGACCTTGGCGACTCGTACGTTGTACAGGATATGGATATCTTTGGCGACAAGCGTATGTATAGCGGGGACAAGGGTCGTAGCTATTCATCAGCTGCCCATTACCTACATAACGACACGGTGAGCAATACGGTTGCAGAAGCCGATGCACGCATTAAGGCGGCTGGTTTTGAGTTTATTGACGAACCTTACCCTGGCAATGCAAATACCCAGTATCACTACAAGTCATCGAAAGGCGAGTATGTTCGCCTCACGGTATCTAGCAAACCTCGCAATGATGCCATTCAAAATGCTTCAATAATGAACAATGGTAACGTTGCGGATGGTATTTATGATATGGATACCAATGCCGGTCCGAGTGAGGTTGTTATCAAGGTTAATCTTGATGATAACAATGAGTAATAAAGAAAAAGAAGCTCAGCTCGATTTTGAAGGTCAGCGCCCGGGTGAAGAATTACTGTTCGTGTTTCGTCGCCACATTATCGCTATGCGAAAAGGCTTTTATTTATTGTTAGGGCCGCTTGCTATCACTTCTATTCCGCCACTTATTTGGCAAGATAACTTAGCACTGTTTCTCTTGCCGGTTGCAGGCCTTGGGCTCGGCTTAATTCTTTTCTTCTACCACTGGATGATGTGGTATTTTACCGTTTATATTGTAACGAACCAACGCCTTCGACAAGTTACCCAGAAGGGTATTTTCGGTAAAGACGTTGTCGAGCTCCGACTGTCAAAAATTCAGAACATAAGCTATAATATACCAGGATTCAGCGGCGAAATTTTTGGGTTTGGAACAATCATTATTCAAACTTTTGTCGGAGATCTTGTTATTCGAAACGTCGAGCACCCAGACAAGACGTACAATAAACTGCAGGACGCAGTGAGTAATGCAGTTGAAACTCAAGGAGATAATGAAGAAGCTACTATCTAAAATACGTCGCAATAAGCAGCCGCAAGAACCGGCTGGGCGTATTACTACCGATACTCTTGCCGAACACCGTGAACGTGTCTTAGCGGGTGGTCGTAAATTTAAGTACCCAGTACAATACCAGCGCCACAAGCTGGTCATTAATGCGATTATTATTGCCATATCTGCCCTTATTCTGGCGGTGGCTCTGTTTTGGTATATGCTTTACCAAGCACAAAACACTAGCGAATTTACGTACCGCGTCACAAAAGTAATTCCGGCCCCAGTTGCGGTGGTAGACGGCGAACAGGTTCGCTACAGCGATTACCTTATGAAGTATCGCAGTGCCGAGCATTACCTCATTGAAAAAGAGCAAATAGACCCCAATACCGAAGATGGTAAAAGCCAGCTTAATTACGTGAAAACAGAGGCTATGAATGACGCCATCGCCGATGCCTATGCAAAAAAATTAGCGCGTGAGCTTAGTATTCAGGTCAGTGATGCCGACCTCGAAACCTTTTTGAAGCAACAGCGCCAATCGAGTGACGGGGAAGTGACCGAGGCTACGTATAATGCCGTTATTCTTGACTACTACGATTGGTCACCGGGTGAATACCGCGAGGCAATGACTAATAAGCTTCTGCGCCAGAGGGTTGCTTACGCAGTTGATACAACCGCCGAAGAGATTTCTAAGAAAGTAGAGTCAGCCGTCAGTAGCGGCACTACCGACCTTCAGTCGATTGCGAACAGTCTTAATAATGAAAAGCAAAACAGTGTGACCTACATGCCGGCGGCATGGGTTCCGAAAAATAACCAGGACGGCGGGCTCGCCGAGGCTGCAGGTAAGCTACAAAAAGGCCAGGTTTCAACAGCGGTGCAAACACCATCGGGCAATGGCTATTATTATGTAAAACTTACAGATATTAATGATGCTCAGGTCCAATACGAATACCTATTTATACCGCTGACCGAATTTAATGCCAAGCTCGATCAAATCAAAAAAGATAACAAGCTTGTTACATTTATCGAACTCGACGATTCAACTATAAGTGCTACATCGACTTCAAAAACCGATACGCAATAATAAAAGGGGCTTAAAATGTTTAGCGTTCCAGCATTACCGTACACTTACGACGCACTTGAAGATGTAATAAGTGCAGATATCATGGAACTCCACCATGACATACACCACCAAGCATATGTTGATAAACTAAACACTGCCATTAAAGAATACCCAGAACTACATCATCAAAGTGTTGAAGAGCTACTTCGTAACCTGAATAATCTACCTGAAACTATTCGCACTGCAGTTCGAAATAACGGTGGGGGACATTATAACCACTGTCTTTTTTGGCTATGGATGTCACCAAATGGCGGTGGTCAACCCGACGGGCCATTAAAAGATGCGCTTATTGAAAAGTACGGCAGTTTTGAAAGCTTTATTGAAGAATTCAACGAAAAGGCTATCGGTTTATTTGGAAGCGGCTGGGTGTGGCTACAACCAAACCTGGAAATTGCTACTACCCAAAACCAAGATTCACTTTTAAGTAAGGGTGAAGCTGAACCGTTGCTTGGTTTGGATGTTTGGGAGCACGCTTATTACTTAGATTACAAAAATCACCGAGACGATTACGTAAAAGCTTGGTGGGGTGTCGTGAACTGGAAGGTAGTCGAGGAACGCTACGAAAAACTTGGCTAGCTTGTGCTATGCTATGTGCATGAACCGCACGAAAAGTCCGAAATTTACACTTCTACCAGTTACAAAACGCACTCCGTATAGTACTGCCTATATCGACAGTACCTTGGTTGTTGCATTTCTTGCGGGTCTTGTGGCGTTTGCTGTATGGATTGCTTGGCAAACCGCCGGTGTTATTAACCCCTGGTGGTTAGGTGGGAGTATCATTGCGGTCGGTATTTACCAGATGCTTATTTTCTGGGTAATGCAGCAGTATTGGGAGGCAGATAGAATATTAGGTATTTTTACCACCAATATCGTTTGCCTAGGCCTGATACTTGGGCTTGTAGGGGTGGTATTTGGTATTCGCTTGCCGGTTGACCTACCAATCCTTAATTTCACCCTTTATCTCGCGGGTATCGAGGCCACTTCGTTCTCTCCGGGTGCGGTTGCACTATCGTATGGTTTCATTGGGCTGATTGTCGGTATTGTTGTAGCGCTTATTGTCGCGACTTTTGAAAACAGTCGTTTTATAAAGCATTTGAAGCAGCTCTTAAGGCTTGATAGGCTCGATTTACGTATAGACTTACTACTTGATCGCTATTCGTTTTGGATGGAAAACTATAGCAAGACGGCATGGATTGTAACCCCTACGGTACTACTAATTATCGTTACTGTTTTAGTAGTGGGGTCAGCGGCGCTTATATAGCTAAGGTAAATAATATGCCAAGACGACGTATTTATAAATCCCGTAAGCAAGCTTCACCGAATGAAGCAGTGTTTATTATTAGTCTAATCATTGTTTGTTTGATAGGAATTGTAATATTTCAAACAAGTATTGAGCTACGATATACTATCATCCTATTGGTTATCAGTGTTCTCTTTTTAATTCTCGGTGTTTCGATAGCGTTAGTTTCTTATAAAAAGAAGAGGGAAGCCGCCTTAGCCCGAGCTTTGGCTATTTCCCAAATAGATACGTTAACGGGTATAGAGTTTGAAAATTACCTTGCGCATATATTTAGGCACAAAGGCTACAAAGTTCAGGATACGCCAAGATCGAATGACTTTGGCGTCGACCTTCTTATTACTAAAAAGGTGAGAAGACGGCTGTTCAACTTAAACGCTATAGTAAATCAGTTGATCAGGCGGCGGTTAGGGAAGTGGTTGCAGGGAGCGTCATGCACTACTACAAAGCAAGCCGTACAATGGTGGTAACGAATAGTTATTTTACAAAATCGGCTCGTGAATTAGCGAAAGCTCATAACTGCGAGCTTGTTGATCGGGAGAAATTGGCTGTTTGGATTGAGGAATTTCAAAACCGAACTTCTTAAAAGCTATGCCTCGTAAAAAACGCCAGCCTGCTTATCCTTGAGCACGCGATTTCCATTAAATGCCTGACCATTCATCGCCACGTACACGCCAGCCGGACTCGTTTGAGCGTAAGCTATAGCGGTACCCAAATTAGCCATCGCATCTGACGATGCACCCATACTATAGGGCTCCATCGCGCCGGTAAGAATAATCGTTCGCCGAGACATTTCTTTTCTAGGACGGTTGAGAATGAAACGAGCGGTTTCCGGCATCGTGTCGGTTCCATGTGTAATAACAACCCTTTCATCATCGGCACTAGTAATTGAAGCAACAATTTTAGCTCGATCCTCGTCAGTCATATCAAGGCTGTCTAAAGTACAAAGCCTATCGAGCGTGTAGGGAAGTGTAAAACGCATTTTTTCAAGCATCTCCGGAATATGAGTGTCACCAAATAGCTTTGAGTCATTATCAAAAGAACCGTCATCTAGACGGACGGGTAATTTGTCGAGCGTGCCACCGGTAGTTATGAAGTGCATTAGAAGAAAAATAACACAAAATACGATATGTGTAAATGTGAAGGTAAGTTAAAACGAGCTTACTTCAAAATATACTTTTCAACAACTTGTGCAACACCATCATCTTCAAGTGAGCCCGTGATATCATCGGCGAGCTGCTTAACCTCGTCTGGTGCGTTGCCCATTGCAATACCCATGCCAACTGCCTCAATAAGCGGAAGGTCGTTATGGCCATCGCCAACTGCTAATACTTCTGACTTATCGTATCCTAGCATTTTCATTACCCTTTCAGCACCATACCTTTTGCTTGCGTGCTCATGAACAATTGAGATACAAAATACATCCTCATCACTCCATGCACTAACTGGGTGAACAGCTATGCCTTCAATAGCGTCGAGGGCGGCAATAATTTCGGGTGTTTCAGAGGTGGGCACATTAACGACTAGTAGTTTATCGGTCTCCTCGGTAATTTGCGATACATTGGTGACGGGTTGTTCGTTGCTACCAACGGCATTCAGTACGGAGTAACCGTAGGGTAGGGTAAGCTCGAGTACTTGTTGAGCGGTCTGAATATCTAGAGATTGACGATAAATATTTTCACCATTTTCTAAATTAATAATTTCTGCGCCACCGTTAAAAACACCGACACCTTTTAACCCAAGTTTTTCAATAACGGCCTTGGTATGTTCATAGGGTCGCCCCGTCACAATACCTATGTCGATTTTATCTTGGGCTTGCTTTAAAGCCTCGATGATTTTTTGTGAAGGTAAGGCATCTGGCTTCGATGCCACTAAAGTTCCGTCGACATCTAAGAGGAGTAATTTGTACATAAGATAATTATACGTAATATTGCAGAATAAAAATACTACCCGTAGGGGTAGTAAGATAATTTCTTGGCGGGCCCGACCGGATTTGAACCGGCGATCTCCTCCGTGACAGGGAGGCGTGATAGGCCAGCTTCACTACGAGCCCACGTAGTTTTGCAACGGTAGTCGCGGCTTATGGCCTATAAGCTCGTACAATAGTAGCATTTTTAGACGAGATAGGCAACAGCAATGGGGGCTCCATTCTCACACCGCTTATGGTACACTATGTGTATGAAAAAATGGGCGCAAAAACAAACAGGCTTTACAATTGTCGAGCTCCTTATCGTTGTGGTTACTATTGCTATCTTGGCGGCTATTACGATTGTTGCGTACAACGGTATCCAGGCTAAGTCGCGAGATGCTGCCCGTGACTCAGCCGCTAAAAGTATACGCACTGCGCTTGAATTATATAAGTCGGATAATGCTGATACCTATCCAAATGCATGCGGTACTGTTAACACTGGTTGCTCATCGGCTCAACTTGCTGGTTCGCTCGTGCCAAAGTATATTGCCTCGATACCATCCGATCCGGTAGCGGGCACGACCATTGATTATGTTGTTGGTACAGGACAAATTGGGTATGGTCTTCTTGTTAATTATCAGTCAAAACCAAAATGTAAATTTCTTGTCGGAAGTAGTACTAATTCTGGTTGGTGGGGCTCTGGAATTCCAGTCTGTTAGGTATGTACAGTTCACCGTAATTCACTCTCCATATGCTATAATCAACAGGGTATAAAGCGAGATGCCGTTATAGCTCAGCTGGTAGAGCGGCGCTTTCGTAAAGCGTAGGTCTCCGGTTCAAACCCGGATAACGGCTCCATAAGTTATTTATTATGCTAAAAAATTCAATCATACACTCTTTTAAAGAACTCGTTACAAACCGGTATCTCACGGTATTGAGTACAATTATTGTTCTTTTATCTATCGGCTTCATTATCTATATTTTGTTTTCAGTTCGCCCAAGCGACCTGCAGCTCGTCACCCATTACACTGCGTTTGGGGTAACGCACTTGTACCGCGATCAGTGGTTTTATCTACTGTCATTCGTTGGGTTTGCAGTTTTAGTAGCGTTTTTTCATGTCGCCGTCGCTATTAAGCTGTACATAACAAAAGGGCACCCGTTAGCAATTATGTTTGCTTGGTTCGGAATAGGTATTATTATATTCGCCTGGATTACCGCTATTTCAATTATTAACGTTTGGTCACCGGTATAAAAAAAGATATGCCAAAGTATATGGATGAGCTTGAACTGCCACTAGGTAAGCGCAGTAAGTTTTATCGCTTTTTTGAAATGGTCCCCGCAATTATTAGCTACGGGGCATTTGTTTTATTAATAGTTTTATCAATTGTATCGCCACTTTTAGGGGCTATTTACCTTATGCTGGTTATAATTGTGCTGCTTGTTCGGGCGGTTGGTATTATTTATCACACTCTTGCTGGGCATAGCCGGCTGGTAAAAGCCCAGCGTGTCCATTGGTCGCACCGTTTAGAAGAACTGGAAAACGCAGCCGAAGCCTATGAGCGACACTCTCATACAAAACCGCAGGGGTTTGGTATGGTACAGCACATCGAGAACTTACGGCTTATTGCGGCTGATGAATCTGATACCTATCCAAAACCTTCGGATATATATAACCTTGTAATTGTGGCTGCGTACAATGAGGCTTACGAGGTTATCGAGCCAACGATTCGTTCACTTACGGCTACTACTTATGATAAAAAACGGCTGATAGTCGCCCTTGCTTACGAAGAGCGAGGCGGTGAAGATATCGAAAATACTGCTAAGAGGTTAGCTGAAGAGTATAAGGATACTTTCTTAACATTTCAAATTATTAAACACCCTCGAGATTTACCTAATGAGGTGGTTGGTAAGGGTGGTAATATTACTTATGCCGGTAAGCAAATGCAAAAATGGGTCGAGCAGCAGGGTATTGAATACAAAAACGTTCTCATTACCACGCTTGACTCAGACAACCGGCCGCATGCTGCATACTTCGATTATGCAACCTACGAGTATATTGTTAACGAAGATCGTAAACATTTGGCCTACCAGCCAATTGCGCTATTTTTGAACAATATCTGGGATGTTCCCGCACCAATGCGTGTAGTGGCCACGGGTAATACGTTTTGGAATATTATTAGTTCAATGCGCCCGCACCTTCTTCGTAATTTTGCATCGCACTCGCAACCAATGGATGCGCTTGTAGAGATGGGGTTTTGGAGCACGCGAACGGTGGTAGAGGATGGTCACCAGTTTTGGCGTAGCTACTTCTACTTTAATGGTAAATACTCGGTGCACCCTTTATACATTCCTATTTATCAAGATGCTGTGCTCGATAACACCTATCTCAAAACCTTCAAAGCTCAGTTTATTCAGCTTCGCCGCTGGATGTACGGTGCCTCGGATATTCCGTTTGTAGCCGAGCGTCTATTTACAAAAAAGCGGACAGTACCATTTTGGCCAGGCTTTATATGGTTTATGCGCGGGCTTGATGGCTATGTTACGGCCGCATCGGTATCTATTATTGTGGCGGTAGGGGGTTGGGTTCCACTGCTTGTAAATAGCCAGGCGTACCGCGATGTGGTAGCCCACCAGTTACCCGATACGATTGCCATGATTCAGCGAATTGCCCTTATTGGAATTATCGTTATGGTGTATCTGTCTTTCAAACTATTGCCGCCTCGACCTGAACGGTACAAGCGTACCCGTACCTTTTGGATGCTGGCACAGTGGCTTATTATGCCGCTTACCGCCATTGGCTTCCTGTCGTTTGCTGCCCTTAACGCCCAAGCGCGGTTATTCTTTGGAAAGTATTTAACCAAGTTTGATGTGACAAATAAGGCAACCGTTGCCTCACGCGAGGCACTGAAGCATTCGGCTAAGAAAGCTGAGCCAATTCGTGTCAGCGAACTTGAAATAGATCATAAAAAATAAACCCCCGGTACTGGGGTTTATTGTGTGTCTAGACAAACCTACATGTAGGCGATGGCCAGGATTAAATAGTCCTTTGCCTTACTTCGCGCTTAATTTCTTGAAGCGTTTTATTGTATTCGAACCCTAGACTAAACTTGTCTAAAGACGATGTTTTTTGGGGTACGGTTACGATAGTGTTATTGGTTTTAATCTGTTGAGTGTTACTCATACACTCATATTAGCATAAACGGCATATATTGTCAATGGAACAGGATTGAGGTCTATATACCGTGCATGATATAGGCTATGTAAAGCCTAGTGTCTACGAACTATTTTATCCTAGTGGATAAGTGGCATTAGCTGTGGGGATAATAAAAAACCACTCGTTAAGGAGAGTGGCGCAATAATCAATTTGGTGGATCCTGCAGGGCTCGAACCTGCCACCTCAGCAACGTCAATGCTGCGCTCTAGCCAAATGAGCTAAGGATCCTTATGTTTTCCCTAGGAAAAGCTTTATTTATGGTAGCAGAATAGGGGTAGAGAGGCAAGGGTAGGGGAAGGATCCTCGACCTTACGTAGCACGAAGTTGAGTCCCCTATACGGATATGGTTTAATTGAGGTAATGCAGTGGGTGTCTAAAAATAAACAGGCTGGCTTTACAATCGTCGAATTATTAATCGTAATCGTAGTAATTGCGATTCTTGCTGCTATTACGATTGCCGCCTACAACGGCATTAGTAATCGTGCAAAACAGTCTTCACTGCAATCAACCCTCACTAATTACGCTAAAAAAATAGAAGTATATCGTACATCAGCTAGTAATGCATCTGAAAGTTATCCTGCAAACCTTTCGGATGCAGGTCTTGCGAGCCCTAGTGACGCTACGTTGAGTTACGGTCTAATTAGTAGCTCAAATTTTTACTGCCTAGATGGGCAAATAGATTCCTATCAATATTTTATTACCAGTATTGATTCGAAAGTGCGCCCGGGTACCTGCCCAAGTGCAAATAATCTTGTGGGCTGGTGGCCGCTTAATGGCTCGGCTGTGAATATGGCGACGGGTGATTCAACTGCGGTTGCGGTCGGTGTTACCCCGGTTGATGGACAGGGCGGAAGAGCGGGTGGTGCTTACTCGTTCTCGGGTGTTGCTACTAGCAGCTACATCGATACGAAGCACATTTCAAGTCGTACTCAATTCACGGCTTCTTTGTGGATATATTCAACCGCGAGTTCTGGGTATAGAACGCCATTATCTGAAGTCCGCGACTGTTGTGGATCTGGATATCGTGGGTTTGAAATTAAGTCATCATACAGCGGCGCAAGTGTAGGGAGTGTCAGTGTTTGGGCTGGGGGCGCCGCTGCGGCAAAAGGTACGAATGGTATTGCTACGATACCACTAAACACCTGGACGTTTCTTACCGCGACATACGACGGTACTACGCTTACATACTACGAGAATGGTGCATTTGTACGGACGAGTGCCTATGTTGGCGACCCAGGTACGTCAATCAACACACTTATGATAGGCCGGGCGGGTGCTGTTGCTGCAGGCGGCTTTGCGGGTAGTATTGATGATGTCCGAGTCTATACTCGAGCATTAAGCCCTACTGAAATACAGAACCTGTTTCAAATAGGGGCGTTATAAGAGGGGGTATTTCTTCTATGTGCGGTACAATAAAACTATGAATAAACGTAAGCAAGTTCTTGTAGGCTACAAACTCTTATTTGCTCTTTTAGGATTTGCGGCAATTATTACAGAAGCTGCGACGCTTTTTGAGCGAGGCACCCTTGATATAGTTAATTTTTTAAGTTTTTTCACTATTCAGAACAATATTTTCGTTGTTATTGCCTTGCTGCTTAGCGCCGTAGTAACGGCGAGTGGTAAGAAAAGTCGTGCCCTTGATTTATTTCGTGGTTTTACGACGGTCTTCATTATTGTTGTTAGTGTAGGTTTTGCATTGTTACTTGCGGGCCTTCAAGGGGTCGCGCTAACAGCGGTGCCGTGGGACAATACCGTTTTACACTACATTATTCCTATAGCGGTGCTGGTTGATTTCCTGATTGATCGCCCAACAGCCAAATTTTCATTCAAGAAAAACCTATCTTGGCTACTGTACCCGGCGGCTTATTTCTTGTATACGATGGTGCGCGGTGCGATAACAGGCTGGTACCCGTATCCGTTTCTTAACCCAGCTAAAAACTCGATTGCTGATATGTCGATAACAATAGTGGCGCTTTTTGTTTTAGGGATTGTCCTTATTTGGCTTGTAGGTCTGTTGGCTAATCGGAAATTAAGAAAGCCATAATGACAGCGCTAGAATAATTTGCTATACTTTCAGTAAGTGCTGACATGGCCTAACCACCCATCGAGCTTCGTGGAGGTATCCTGTGCGTTAACGGGATTCGACAAGCAAAACGTCCGGTGGAACCGTCCCGCTTCAAAACGCGAGACCCGAGACATGCAATTGATGGATTTAAGTAATTAAACCTGACATTGCATGTTTCTTTTAATTTCTAACAAAGGAGAATTCATGAGCGACAATGAACATCTACACGCAATGCGGCACAGCCTCGCGCACATTACTGCGAGTGCTGTGAAAAAACTTTGGCCACAAGCGAAATTTGGTGTTGGCCCAGTCGTTGAAAACGGCTTTTACTACGATATCGATTTAGGCGAGCAGAAGATTTCCGAATCTGATTTTAAAAAGATTGAAAAAGAAATGCGCACCATCATCAACCAAGGCCAAGATTTTGACCGATTTGAAATGCCGGTTGATGAGGCGATTGAATGGGCACGGGTAAATACTCAGCCATACAAAGAAGAGCTTTTGAATGACTTGAAGCGTTCAGGTACAACGATTGCGAAAGACCTTGATGCTGATGAGCTAGGTCTGGCCTCCGAGGGTGACGCGGCAGTAGAAAAAGTATCATTTTATAAGAACGGTGAATTTGTTGACCTATGTCGTGGCCCACATGTGACAAACACTAAAGAAGTAGGCGCCTTTAAACTGATGCGGGTAGCCGGTGCGTATTGGCGCGGTAATGAGAAGAATGCGCAGATGCAGCGACTGTATGGCGTAGTATTTGAAACGCAGGAAGAACTGGAGCAGTACCTTGAGCGTTTGGAGCAAGCTAAGCTTCGAGATCACCGTAAACTTGGTAAAGAGCTCGATCTTTATACCGTTTCACCATTAGTAGGGGCGGGGCTACCGCTGTTTACACCCCGAGGTACGATTCTGCGCGACATCATGGCGCAGTACTCAAATCAGCTTCGTCAAAAATATGGCTTTCAAAAGGTGTGGACACCACATATTACTAAAAAAGAGCTGTACGAAGCATCGGGACACTGGGACAAATTCGGTGATCAGCTATTCTTGGTTACTAGCCAAGAGACAAGTGACGAGATGGCTTTGAAGCCAATGAACTGTCCGCACCACACCCAAATCTACGCTTCATCTCCGCGTAGCTATAAAGACATGCCAGTACGTTTCCTTGAAACGACTACTGATTACCGTGATGAGAAAACCGGTGAACTTGGCGGCTTAAACCGTGTACGTTCGCTTACTCAAGATGATAGCCATGTCTTCGCTCGTCCTGACCAAATCGAGCAGGAGATCAATAGTTTACTTGCATCAGCCCGTGAACTGTACGGTTCTATCGATATGAAACTTCGCGTACGACTATCGTACCGTGATGAAGGTGAAGGTTATCTTGGCGATATTGAGCTATGGAAGTCTGCACAAGAACAGCTGAAACAGGCGGTCATAGCCAACGAGCTTGAGTACTTCGAGCAAGACGGTGAAGCCGCATTTTATGGCCCAAAGATTGATTTCATGGCGACCGACGCAATTGGGCGTGAGCACCAAGTTGCGACAGTACAACTTGATTTTGTACAACCACAACGGTTTGGGTTGAGCTACACCGATGCCGAGGGTAGCGATGCGCAGCCAGTTATGATTCACTGTGCATTACTTGGTTCAATTGAGCGTTTTCTCAGTGTCTTTATCGAACATACCGCTGGCTGGTTCCCATTCTGGGCCGCGCCCGAGCAGATCCGTATCCTTACTATTAACGATACCGTGCTTGATTATGTTGATGAAATCAAAGCTATCCTTGCCGACACTGTCTTAATGCAACCGGTTCGCTACAACGAACTTCGTTACACGGTAGATGACCGTAATGAAAGCCTTGGCAAGAAGATTCGTGAAGCTACGACTAATAAAATTCCAGTGCAACTGATTGTAGGTGGAAAAGATAAAGAAGCTCGAGAAGTAAGTGTTCGCACGCAACAGGGTGAAGAAAAAGTGGCGCTCGAGAATCTTTCCGAGTATTTAAAGACGGTATAGCAAGTGGTTGGCAGGGAGATGAACCATTTTCGCATTGGCTTAGACTTCGATGACGTCCTTATTCGGGCCGCATACTACACGACAAAGCTCCATAACGAGCTGTATGGAACAAATTTGACACACGAAAACTGGTATGACCCAGATATGGCGCCGTGGGGCTTAACGACAGCTACTGAGCATACTCAGCGTGTCATCGATATTCTTTCAAGTGAAGCATTTCGATCGGTCACTCCGGTTCAAGGTGCTCAGGAAGCTCTACGGCAACTAAAAGCAATGGGGCATGAGCTGTTGGTTATAACCGGTCGTCCGCCAGCTTTGAAAGAAGCGACTGAATGGCTTATTAAAACGTACTTTGGTGATGTGCTAAAGTTGGAAAACCTTTATTTAACAGATCATTTTAATCACGAAGGTAAACGCGTAGAGAAGGGCGATATAGCTGTTGGGCTTGGCCTGACGCATTTTGTTGATGATGTTGTTTCTCATGCGAATAATGTTGCCAGCAAAGGTATTACGACCATCCTTTACAGCGATGATTATAAATGGAATCAAAACGGCGCCGACGAAGAAGTGGTCAAACTTTCAAGTTGGGATGCTATAGTGCGCTTTATAGAAGATGAGGCGGCGGCGTGAGGAAGCTTGTGATTGCGGTTGACTGTGATGATGTGCTGGTCAACACAACACCATTTCTTGTGAATGCGTATAACAAACTGTACGGAACAAATGCAACGTTAGCACAGTCGTACGACCCCGCTTATGAGATTTGGCAAGCCGATGAGGATCTTCAAGTTGAACGTTTTGGCCTTCTGACTGAAAGCAAAGCCTATAAAGAGCTTGGCCCCGACCCTGTTGAATCACGAGTACTTCATGATTTAGCAAAGCTTCATGAACTCCATTTAGTCACAGCGCGTAAAGAACATGAGCGAGACTTTACTCAGCTGATGCTTAATCGTGAACTAGCCGGTGTATTTACTTCAATGGAATTTATTGGCTGGGGTGGCTCAAAGGGCGAGGTCTGTAAACGTATAGACGCTGACATACTTATAGACGATAATTCGGCTCATTTATATAATGCGTTGCAGCACGGCTTACCAAAGGGCGGCGCAATCTTGTTTGGCGACTATCCCTGGAATATCGAAGAGCGTACGAATGAAGAATTTATATTTTGCAAAGATTGGGTAGCGGTTAAAAAAGTTATTGATTCGATTGCCAGTCGGGAAAATGGATACTATGCCTAAACAAAATACTGACTTTCGTAAAAAAGTCGAACAACTTATGGGCCAGGTGCCGACGGGAAAAGTAACGACGTATGGCGACGTAGCAGCACTTGCTGGCCACGCCTATGCGGCCCGCATTGTTGGCGGCATGGCGCATTACGGAAACCCTGAATTACCATGGCATCGACTTGTAAATCGCTTTGGGGGCTTAGCATCGGGCTATCCGGGTGGGCGAGAAGCCCAGCAAGAGCACTTAAAAGCCGAGGGTATTAGCTGTACGAATCATATCGTCGATAATTTTGAGGAATTGCGATGGCGACCCCTGTAAAAAACGGTATGAATAAAAAAAGTATTCAAGAGCTTGACCACTTAAATTTGCCTTTAATAGTCATTTTAGGCCCTACAGCCAGTGGCAAATCGGCTATTGCAATGCGGGTAGCTAAACAGCTAAACGGTGAAATTATCTGCGCTGATTCACGAACAATCTACAAGCATATGGACATAGGAACAGCCAAGCCAAGTAAGCAAGATCAAGCCGAAATACCACACTGGGGCATTGATCTTGTAGAGCCAGGTGAGGTATTTACGGCAGCGGATTTTAAAAACTATGCTACCAAAAAGATTTCCGAAATACGAAGTAGGGGGCATGTACCGCTTCTTGTTGGGGGGTCTGGGTTATATATAGATGGGGTTATTTTTGACTATCAATTCGCTAAGCCAAACCCTACAATGCGTGCCAAACTTGAAGCAATGACACTTAATGAGTTAAAACAGTATTGTTCTTCTCACAACATCAAATTACCTAAAAATGAAAATAACCGGCGCTATGTTATACGAACCATTGAAAAGCAAGGAAAAACAGTTAACAGGGGTGAAAAGCCAATTTCTAATACTATTATAGTAGGAATTACAACAAGTACTGAAGAGTTAAAGCATCGAATTGGCTTGCGGTCTGAACAATTGTTTGAAACTGGAATGGTGGATGAGGCAAAAAAGTTGGGCGAAAAGTATGGTTGGGATTCTGAAGCGATGACCGGAAATATCTACAAAATAGTAAAACAATACTTAGACGGAACGATTGATTTTGATGAACTAAAACGCCGAAATGAAACAGCCGACTGGCACCTTGCTAAAAAGCAGCTTACTTGGTTTAAACGAAACCCATACATTACTTGGAAGCCACTAAATGAGGCGTATGAGTATATTATTGGCTCAGTCACCTCTTTGTGATACTATAAAAATAACAAATGTGAACAAGGGAACAGGGGATGATAGATAAGTTGTTCGGCTCGAAAACTCGTGTGAAGCTACTTCACTTATTTATGAACCACCCGGGCCAGTCTTTTTATGTACGCGAGATTACACGCTTAATTGACGAGCAAATTAATTCTGTACGCCGTGAACTTTCTAATATGCTGGAAGTCGGTGTTATTACGAGCGATACATCGGATAACAAGTTGTATTACCAAGTAAACCAGCGCTATGAATTTTATACAGCACTTCGGGCTATATTTGCTGGTGAGCCTATCACCGCTGAACAAACGGGTCCTGTTACGGCTGGCGGAGTTAATGAGCAATACGTAACGCTTATTAATGAAATTCCGTCAATTCGTTTAGCACTTTTCTCGGGTGTCTTAGTAAAAGGCTCGGTATCACCGGTTGATGTACTGCTTGTCGGCAATCTATCGCCTACAAAAGTAAAGTCGGCTATTAATATGATTGAAAAACTTGAGGGTCGCGAAATTAACTACACGGTGTTACCATACGATGAGTTTTACTACCGCCTTAGTGTGCGCGATAAGTTTATCACCGAAGTGCTAGCGGGCAAGCATAGCGTAGCAATAGACAAAGATAAGGTACTTGGTGAACAATAAAGCCGATACATGTAAGTAAGGAGACGGAAAATGTTTGAAGTAGAATATAAAGGTGCAAACGGGGTAGTTATCTCAACAAAAAAGGCGACAATTGTTGCCGACCCGAAACTTTCGCTAGTTGGGTTAAAAGATCTTAACGTAAAAGATTTAATTGAGGTTGCAACCGAAGCTCGTTTTGCACTTAACGCAGATGACGCTAAATTAGCTATTGAAGGGCCAGGTGAGTACGGCATTGCCGATTTTGACATCCGCGGTGTTGCTGCACAGCGCCACCTTGATACCGAAACTGACCCTCAAACCTCGACTATGTATCGTATTGTAGCTGGTGATATTGCGCTTGCTCTTATCGGTAATATTTATGAAAAATTAAGCGAAGACCAACTCGAAGCGCTTGGTGTGGTTGATGTGTTGGTTATCCCGGTGGGCGGTAACGGCTATACCCTTGATGCCGAAGGTGCTGCGAAGTTAACACGACAAGTTGACCCTAAGATTGTTGTTCCAATTCATTATAATGATGACGCCATTACATATGAAGTTCCCCAAGGTGACCTTGATGAATTTGTAAAAGCGTTAGGTGTTGCAGTTGAAGATGCGCCGAAGCTGAAGCTAAAAAATGCCAGTGCTTTGCCTCCAACTCTCACAATTTATAAGCTTGCTCGAAATTAAAAGGGTTTGCATATGAACATGGATGTCGTAAAAGTTCGGCCTGGTGCAATACTACCCGAGTATCAGACCGTAGATGCGGCAGGGGCCGACCTTCATGCTTGTATTGACGAGCCTATTACTTTACAGCCAATGGAGCGACGAATGATTCCAACTGGTATAGCGGTAGCTATCCCAAAAGGGTACGAACTTCAAATTAGGGCGCGCAGTGGGCTAAGCTTTAAGTACGGGGTTACCATAATTAACGGTATTGGCACTATTGATGCCGATTACCGTGATGAGATGGGCGTTATTCTTATAAATTTTGGTCAAGACCCCTTTATCATTGAGCCGGGTATGAGAATAGCTCAAATGGTAGTCGCTCGGTACGAGCATATTACATGGAACCCCGTTGAGTCGCTTGACGCAACTGATCGACTTGGCGGTTTTGGTAGTAGTGGACATTAATTCTATATTAAAAAACCGCCTTTGAAGGCGGTTTTTTATGTAAAGCAGCTTGTTAGGCGAGAATGCCTTTTTTCTTCAGCGTGCGGATCGCGCTGGTGCTTAGGGTCATGGTGACCTTTTGGCCATCAACTACGAAAGTTTTTTTCTGTAGGTTAGGCTTAAACACGCGATTAGTGCGACGCAAAGAGAAGCTAACATTGTTGCCAAATTGCTTGCCTTTACCAGTAAGTTCGCATCGTGCTGTCATAACTTGTTCTTTCTTTCCTGTTAATTATCAGGACACTAGAAAGTATTTTACCTTTTTTTACCCTTCTAGTCAATACATCTCCTCCTTGAAGTCGACTAATTGTAGACACCAAGGGGGAGAGCCGATCGTAGTGCCATCGGCAGGGGCTTGTGGCCCGCAGTTACTCCCTTTTAGCCCCTCATGAGGGCTTCCTTGAGAAGGATGAAATTCTTCTCGGCGGCTGGTCCCGTTTGTCTGGTGCCATTTTTGAATGCCTCGAGACTCAGTCGCTTCAGTGACATTGCCTCGATTTCCATCAGCAGATTTTCGGGTTCGACACGGTGGTTGAATCGTGTCTTTTTCATGCACGAAGGGCTGTCGATTTCACGTCCGCATTTACTGCAGCGTACCATCAGAGGTATTTTCTTAAGCCCGACTGCGTGAATAATCCGCGAATGCAGCCTTCCGGCTTGCTGATGTTGCATGCGCAGCTCTGGATAGATCTGCGCGAAGAATTTGTACATCTCCTCGCGCGTCAGATACCCATCCACAAGGTGCGGTGGTGCCAAGTCGTATGAATCTTCGGACATAGTACTCCAATACAGAGTATACGGAGGGCGTTAAGGTGTAACATTTATATTATATCATATAAATATATTTAAAGCAACATGATACAATATATGTAATGACAACAAATATAAACACTTTTAATGACCTTCCGGTTCGAAACTACTATCAGCAAATTATTGATGCCGTTGATAGTCACCAGGTAACAATTATTACTGCTGAAACAGGTGCGGGGAAGAGCACGCAAATTCCACAGTACCTCGCTGAACATGGCTATAGCCGGGTTATTGTTACGCAGCCACGTATTTTGGCTGCCCGAAACCTTGCCCAGCGGGTTCGTGAAGAATGGGCGCTTCGAAATACCGAAGATTCGAGTGAGATTATTGGCTACCGAACGGCGCACGAGCGAGACGATAGTGGCCAAACAAAGGTTCTGTATTGTACCGATGGTCTTCAGTTGGTTCGCGAAATTACTGGTGTTGGAATTAGTGAGCGCCAAGTGCTTGTGCTTGATGAGGTCCACGAATGGAATGAGAATATGGAGGTGTTGGTAGCCTGGGCAAAGAAGCGCTGCCAGGAAGAGCCTCGTTTTAAAATTGTTATTATGAGCGCAACGATTGAGTCGGACAGTTTAGCTACCTATTTTGGTACCGATGCAATTATTGATGTACCTGGTCGCCATTACGACGTAACAAGTCGCCGAGGTAAGGATGTCTTAAGCGAATTATTTGCCCAAATTGAGAATCGCGGTAACAACGTGCTGACTTTTTTACCCGGAAAGGCTGAAATTCAAGATGTGGCTGACGCAATCGAAAATAGGGCATCGGCGGCTAAAGTTGCGGTTATTCCACTTCATAGCCAGCTTGACGCCGAAGAACAACAAAAAGCATTCATAAATTATCCGAATGGAAAAATTATTTTAGCAACCAATATTGCTCAAACGAGTGTGACGATCGATGATATCGATGTTGTAATTGATAGTGGTCTTGAACGGCAAAGTGAGGTGCGTAATGGGGTCGAAGGCTTGTTTATTGCCCAAATTTCCCAGGCTGACAGTAAACAGCGGGCGGGTAGGGCTGGGCGAACAAAGCCCGGCGAGTACATTTTAGCCCAGTACGACACAATGCCGAGTATTGATTTAAAAGATCGTCCAGAATACGCCATTCCAGAAATTATGCGTAAGCATATCGACCGCTTAACACTAAGGCTTGCGAATGTTGGAATTGATATTGAATCGCTAGAGTTTTACCATGACCCAAGTAAGCGAGCAATTCAGCGAGCAAAAAAGACATTAGTGGCACTCGGTGCATTAACGTCAGCTGGTGAAGTTACCCCAGTTGGGCGCCAGATGGAACGCTTCCCGGTTGAGTCAAACTATGCCCGAATGTTAGTAGAGGCCGACGAATACTCAAAAGAAGTTCAAGCCAAGCTTGCTGCAGTAATTGCGATACAAGAAGTGGGTGGAATTATAAGGGGCGGGACACGTTTTGATGGCTGGCGTAAGTATACCCGCCAAATGAAGTCTGATTTGTTAGCTCAGTACGACATATACCTATCCTTACCTAAAATTGCCGAAATGGATTACGAAGAATTAGGTATTATTGCAAAAAATATTGAAAAATCTCAAGAGGTAATTGAACGTCTTCATGCTGACCTAAGCCTTAGTGACACCGAGCTAACACCTATTGATGTTGAAGAAGAGGCTTCACTTTTACGCTGCATTACAGCTGGGGAAATTGACCAGATATGGAGTTTGGTTGACGAAGCCAGTGGTACTGTCGAACATATATTTAGTGGTCAGCAGCGAGAACTATCGAGTAGTTCAGTTGTAAGAAACCCAACGCTTATCACAGGGACACCATTTGATTTGCAGGTTCCGTTACGCAGTGGTGGCCTAGAGACACTCCATTTGGTAACAGGTGTAACAATTGTTAATACAGATATACTTCTCGATGTTTCACCAGAACTTTTTAGAAGCAAACGTAGTAAAACTATCTACGATCCACGCTTAGGTTGCCTAGTTGACCGCCCTCAAATCCAGTTTGGGAAGCGGTTACTTGAAGGTTCTGGCCAACCACGTTTAGAAGATACAAAGGAGAACCGCACATTATTTGCTCGTGAATATAGTCGTTGGGCCTTTGAGCAGTTAGAAAAGCAACGCCGTAATTTAGAACGTTTTCATAAGCGTGTGCCTTCAGTTTCGCCACAACAAGTTGAAAATGAACTTCGAAATAAGGCGGGTGGAATTGTTTCCTTAGATCAGCTTGATTCTAAGGACAAGTTCCGTGTTATTGCACTTTCGAAATTAGAAACGTATTTAGGGGATGATTTTATTTATAAATTAGGCAAACCCCGTCGCCAACCTCGGCCTGAAGAAAAACGCCAGCGTGGTTGGAAGCCGAAACATAAACGCAAAACAAAACGTGAGAAATGGTAAGCCGCCTCTTAGTAAGCTATAATAAAGTGTAATGAGTCCTGATTTTATAATTAATTTAGTAATTATCCTTGGGGTAATTTTGTTCTCGATGACCTTACACGAGGCAATGCACGCTTTTGTGGGCTATTGGCTGGGTGACGATACTGCCAAGCTTGAAGGACGTTTGACCCTTAACCCAATAAAACATATCGACCCATTTCTCACGATTATTTTGCCATTAGGGTTAGCCTTGATTGGTGGACCTATCTTTGGTGGGGCTAAACCGGTTCCTTTTCGCCCCGACCAAGTACGGTGGGGTGATTGGGGTGCTGCGCTAGTGGCGCTGGGTGGTCCGCTGACAAACCTGTTTATTGCTTTTATAAGCTATGGCGTATGGGCAGTGCTTGGCGGTCCAACCGATGGCTGGGTTGGCGCAGTTTTCACAAGCCTCGTTACTGTTAATCTAGGGTTCTTTATTTTCAACATGATCCCAATCCCACCACTCGATGGTTCACGGGTTTTATATGCACTTGCACCAGACTTTGTTCGTACGGGTATGCGCTTTATCGAGCAATTTGGTATCATCTTTATATTTGTAATCGTGCTGGTTGCCTCACCATTTATAGGGATGTTTATGGGTGATGCTGTTCGTTTCTTCCTTGATTTGTTTGGAACTATCTTCAGAGTCTCATAAGTATTGTAGTATTCACATAGTTCAGTGATCTCTAAGGAAGCCGGTGGTATAATAAAAAATACCCAGGAGAGCAAAGCCTTGGCGTACATGATTTTCCGATATCATAGATGAGGATGACCTAATTATATAGTTCCGTGGAACTATATTGCGGCTATCCACCTTGCACTTACGCGGGGAATATCATCTCGTCTAGGCTTTAGCACCTGGGTTTCAGGCTGTTAACAAAAGTAACCCTCAATGAAGGGTTACTTTTTTAGTGTGCTATACTTTAATCATAAACGGGAAGACACACAAACACATGAAACAACGGTTGTCAGTACGGGCAATTATTAATGAAGATGGTAAGGCGCTGTTGCTTAAGCGAAACAATGGCCGTTCATCCATTTTGGGTAAATTTGAATTGCCAGGTGGCAAGCTTGCTTATGGTGAGCAGCCTGAAGATGCGCTACGGCGCTACCTTCATGATGATGCGGGTCTTCATATCCAATCTTCGCATTTGTTCGATGCGGTGACGTACATAGACTACGATGATAGGGCAATCCAATATGGTGTTATTGTCTATTTAGTGACACTTGCTCCACAGCGCCACCCAATGAAATTAAGTGGAAATTATTCAAAATATAAATGGCATTCGATGTCTAATATACACCAATCTGAACTAACCGACTTGACCCAACTATTACTTGGTATCGTCCAGCAAGATGTGGTAACAGAGAAGACCGTTGATAAAACCAAGATAAACGATGTTAATAAATCATCAGACGACGTCATTATTATTTATTCCGATGGTGGTTCTCGCGGTAACCCTGGACCATCAGCGGCTGGGTACGTTATATTAAATAATCGCCAAGAAGTTATTTTTGAGGGTGGTGAATATTTAGGCATTACGACGAATAATCAGGCTGAATATCAAGGTGTTCGCATAGGTTTAGAAAAAGCCAAAGAGCTTGGCTATAAAAAAGTAGATTTCAAACTTGATAGTATGTTAGTGGTGAACCAAATGAAGGGGTATTACAAAATTAAAAACCGTGAACTTTGGCCTATTAATGAACGTATTCGAATGCTTATGACCGACTTTGACCGGGTGACATTTACCCATGTTAATAGGCAGTTTAACCAACTTGCCGATGGGATGGTAAATAAGACTTTGGATACCCACAAGCACCAGCAGGCAAGTGCTGAACTAGAAAAAACCGCTTAACCTTGCTATAATTTTAGCCAGGCAGTCAGCTAGACGACCGCTTGTAGGTAAAATCACAAGAGGAAAGTCCGGGCAGCAAAGGACACGACAGTTGCTAACGGCAACCGGGGGTAACCCTAGGGAAAGTGCCACAGAAACGATACCGCCTCGTTACAAAAAGGTGCTTGTCAGGTGAAAGCTCGACAGTTACCAAGAGGTAAGGGTGAAATGAGTGGGGTAAGAGCCCACAGCGTCATATGGTGACATATGGAGAAGGTAAACCCTGTCGGCTGCAAGGAGATCTGCACAATAGAGTGGTCCGCTCGCAGGTCGATACCCGCTAGAGTATATCGGCAACGGTATAATTAGATAGATGGTCGTCCACGACAAAACCCGGCTTATAGGCTGGCTGTCAATAAAAAACCCCTCGTAAAGAGGGGCTTTTTATAATAAGAAGTAAGAAATTACTTAGTTGCTGATGCGACAATTGCTTTGAAAGTGGCTGGCTCTGAAACAGCAAGCTCGGCAAGTACCTTACGGTCAACTTCAATGTTGTTAGCCTTAAGGCCAGCAATCAGCTTTCCATAGGTAGTGCCTTCAATACGGGCTGCTGCATTAATACGGGTAATCCATAGGGCACGAAGGTCGCGCTTACGATTACGACGGTCGCGGTAGCTGTATTCAAGTGCACGGGTAACGGCTTGCTTGGCAAGGCGGAAGCTACGGGTGCGGTTGTGTTGCATACCCTTTGCTTGGGCTAATATTTTTTTGTGGCGGTTACGTGCGGTGACGCTTTTCTTAACTCGCATAGTCTTGTATCTCCTTATAGTCGTAGGCGGGACTAATCCGGCTTTGTTGCCGGCGAGTCCTCTTAGACGCCCAGAGCTCGCTTAATATTTTTAGCGGTGTTACCGGTAACGGTAGCAGTTGTGTTAATTCGGCGCTTACGGCTCTTGCTCTTCTTAGCAAGAAGGTGGGCACCGAAGGCGCGTTGACGGGTAACTTTACCAGTTTTGGTAATTTTTACGCGCTTCGCAGTCCCTTTATGGGTCTTGAGCTTTGGCATTTTCTTCTCCTTATTACTTGTTTGAAATACCCAAGTGGGTGTTTCGGTGCAAACTATTTTTTGCGGACAACAACGCTGAGGTTGCGACCGGCCATAGTTGGCGTGTGCTCGAACACGGCCTCTTCTTCGAGTAGTGTTCCGATTTTGTTAATCATGTCGTACCCTAGTTCTTTGTGCGCCATCTCACGACCGCGATAAAAGATTTGAATACGGACTTTGTGACCCTCTGCTAGGAACTCGCGTATTTTTCGAAGCTTAATTTCCAGGTCACCCTGGCCAATTTTAAGCCCGAATCGCATTTGTTTTAGTTCGCTTTGCTTGTTGCTGCGGCGGTTTTTTTGCGCCTCTTTCATCTTTTGGTACTGGTATTTACCCCAGTCGACGATTTTTGCAACCGGCGGGTCGGCGTTTGGTGAGATCTCAACCAAGTCTAAACCAGCTTCTTCGGCAGCTTTTAGCGCATCTTGGCGACTTAAGATACCGAGTTGTTCGCCTGATTCTCCGATAACGCGTAGTTCGCTCGCACGAATCTGCTCGTTTATACGAATTTGTTGATTGATAAACTCTCCTTTTTGGGCCTGGCTTTTTGCTTTGTTTTGCTTTGCGCCGGGGCCTTTTATCTAAAATGAGCCGACTACGGGGTGCTTCGAAAGCTTTCCACGTTGAATTCGGCCGTTTCCGAGCTTTTACTCAAGAATCATTATACCAAATTTACTAGGGGAATACAAGGGGTTACGGTTGACTTTGATGTGCATTCATGACGGTTAACGATATTGAATTGCTTCAGCTATGTGCTTAGCTTCTAAACCTGATGATTGGTCAAGGTCGGCAATAGTACGAGCGACCCGTAAAATTCGCAAGTAACTACGTGATGTAAGGTTTAATTTTCTATTTGCAGTAGCAAGTAGGTTTAAGGCTTCATTTGTTAGCTTGAATAGTGAATTAACATCAGTGGTTGTAGCATAAGCATTGTAAAAGTCGCTACGATTATACCGTTTTTTCTGAGCCTCTCGGGCTATAGATATAAGCTTTAACTGGTTATTATGTTGCTTTTTATTCAACATTTGTGTACTAAGAAATTGTTCACTTGGTATTTTTGTAACGGTAACTCGTAAGTCAATTCGATCAAGTAATGGGCCTGAAATTCGCTTTCGATAGGCGCTAATCTGGGCTGAAGAGCAGGAGCAAGTAGTGTATTGATCGCCTAAATACCCACATAGACACGGGTTCATAGTGGCAACAAGCAGTACATCGGCGGGATAAATACTTCGGCCGTGTAGCCTTGAAAGACTAATAACCCTATCTTCTAAGGGTTGGCGGAGCGCTTCAAGGGTTGCGCGTGGGTACTCGGGTAGTTCGTCTAGGAATAGAACCCCTTTGTGAGCAAGACTTATTTCACCTGGCCTGGGCCGTGTGCCACCACCCAATAAAGCAGTGAGCGGGACGCTGTGATGCGGTGAGCTAAAGGAAGGGGAAGTGTGTACCGTAACCTCGCTGTTACCTATAAGACTATGTAACTTTGTTACTTCAATGATTTCTGTATCGACAAGCGGTGGTAAAAGGCTTGGTAGGCTTTTAGCTAGTAAAGTCTTGCCTGCCCCCGGTGAACCCGAAAGAAGTATGTTGTGACGGCCAGCCGCTGCGATTACCAGAGCACGCTTTGCTTGTTCGTGGCCTACAATAGTGTCGAATGTTGGCCAGTTTACGATGGGTGAGACTGGAGTAATTTTGGGCTGGATTGGGGCAGGTTCAAAACCCTTCAAGACTTTATAAAGCTGTTGTAACGTTGTTATACCTATTACCTCAATACCATTTACTAATTTTGCTTGCATCGCGTTCTGGTAGGGAAGGAAAATACGCTTTAAGCCACTGCTTCTCGTAAGCTCAGACAGGAGGATTGACCCGCGAATAGGCCGAATACTGCCATCAAGGGCTAATTCGCCCGCAAATAGGCTCGTATTCACCTCAGAGGCCTGTAGTTGGCCACTTGCTATGAGAATGCTTAGTGCGATTGGCAAGTCGAGGTGCGTTCCATCTTTTGGAAGCTCGGCAGGGGCAAGGTTGACAGTGATTTTACGAGCGGGGAAGTCGAGAAGAGAATTAGTTATGGCACTGCGTACCCGTTGGCGGGCTTCGTCGATTGCCTTGTTGCCCATACCAACGATCTGTAAGCCAGGAAGGCCTGCTTTCAAATCAGTTTCAACTTCAATAAGGCTGCTACTAAAGCCCAGTAATGACCCTGAAAATACCTTTGCCACCATATGTTTCATGCTACTAAGACTACACACTAAACCAGTAATTTGTCTTTAACTTTTTATACGAAATATGCTATAATAACAGATACACGTGGGGCTGACTTTAGCTTCGACGAGAGGATTTTAACAGGATATTCTGCAAGTCGTTTCACACCCGTTAGGTGTTTATTTAATTGCAAACAATTTTGCTACCGCTATCAAGGCTAAGGTTGCTGCGTTTTTCGCTCCAGCTTTCAGCCCTGTAGCTATTGCAGCCTAATACGCTGCAATCATCAGTATTCCTAAGGGTACGTAGGGAATCTGGTGTTATACGTACGTATCTTACGAATAGTAGGGGCAGCTGCCTACTATTCGGACAATTTTCAGCGGAACGTCTTTAGCTATTTTTGCCATATCTTTAAGCTAAAGAAGTTCTAAACAGCTCAGATAGGGCTATGCTTGTAGACGAATATCAGGTTACCTTTTGGACCCGGGGGCAGTACCCGGCAGCTCCACCATGTAATTATTAATCCGCCCGTAAAGGGCGGATTTTTATATGATGGGCATTATTTAAGGGCAAAATTAAATCGGCTACCTGCGAGGAATAGCCGATTTCGTGGAGTTTTTCAGTAATTTTTGTTTTTGGCCACTGTATAATTTTTTTACTCAGAGGCTACCCCTATAATATGACGCCAACGTGCTTACGTCAATACCTTTTTTAAAGATTTTTTAGGTAAAAATAGCTACAGATTTTAACCGGATATACACACTATATGTATAGCAATGGAAGGCACATTACTACCAAATGTAGGAATTAGCCTACAAACCAAGACTGTTATTGTTTTTTACGTACTTCAAAAATGTAAGTTCACGTAAACGTTCAAAGTCTTGACCATACTCCTGGGGCTTGCCAGACTCTACTAAGCTTATAGCTATGTCTACATTATCTGCCCAAATAATTTCGTAGCCATGATCAATTTCTTTTTCAGTTTGATTCGACTTTGTTAGATTACCAGTATTGCGGACAATAAAGCAGTGGTGAATGCTTTGTTTTTGCCATTGTTCTCGATATTCAATGATATCTCCGACTTCAGAAATTATTTCTATCTCAGTAGCGCCAGCCTCTTCTTGCAACTCTCGTACTAACGCTTGTTCAACTGTTTCGCCTTCATCAACGCCGCCACCGGGCAATTTATAATATCCACGATTTGTAACATGCATTAAAGCAATTCTGTTTAAATTGTCTAATAGTATGGCACGAGCTGCATTACGAGTAGTAAAGCCAGCCCATGTTTTAGGATGAGATGTTCTTCCAAGGTTTTGTTCGGTGATAGTAGCTATGGTCGTCATTAATTAATGATACCAAATAACTACTAAATTAAAAAAACGTTATAAATTAGGAAGTTTTAATAATTTAATAATTTATTTACAACGTAGTTTAAATAACAACTGTAAGATGATAACAGATGAAAAAAGGCTACTAGTAAGTTACTGTTGTAATATAAATTAAATAATAGCCTAAAAACTCTTGACCAAAAACACTGCTTATGCTATATTCAAAACAAGCTTTTAGCAAAACAAAAACAAGTTCAAAAGTTCACGCGAGAAAGCCACCACGATACACCTTAACAATTTAAACTTTGGTTTCAACGACCACTTTTTGACGGAAAAGTCGGTGACGTCACCTAATGAAACGAATGTGATTAATATTAACTCTAGTAAATAGGGTAACGCACCTTTCAATCCATTCGAGCACAAAAACAAACACATTGTACATTTGTACCATTAGTAGAGACACCACCGATGCTCCGCCAAAAGCCTTCGCATGAGCAATGCTCCGCGAATGTCACAAAAGCGTTTGACCGTGAGTACCTGCTCACATCAAGTAAAACCCTACTTTATACCAGCGTACATCCCTCTTTCGGATAGCAATAACAGAAGTGTAAAGCTGGCAAATTACTTGATGTGAGCGTGGGAAAACGGGCTATGAGCAAACGAATGCCCGGGTTATACCCGAGCGGTCAGATAGTCCTAAGCGGTGCCTAGATTCACCGGTTCACACGCCCAACATTTTTCCAGCGGCGTTTGCTGTAACCTGAATCGTTATGGGTTACCGCTTGGACTCCACGTATGCCCCTGCTGGAAAAGGGCGCTTTCTTTTTTTGTTTATTTTGAAGCGTATGCGGTATGGTACTATAACAGGGATGTTATTACGTATCATTGCAACACTTTCTTTAGCAAGCCTGGTAGTTTTAAGTCTAATGTTGACTTTTACTTCACCAGCTTCGGCCGGACCTTTTGGTCTATTAGTTATTTTTGTAAGTGCTTATCTGAGCTTTGTGGGCTTGATAAACTTTTTTTTATTTGGGATAAACCGACTTGTTGTAATGGTAGCAACGGGTATGACAATCCGAAAACCACTGAGTCCAATGGAATTTAAACGGGCCTACTACTACAGTACGGTACTGGCCGCTGCACCAGTGATGTTAATAGGGCTACAGTCAGTACAGCCAATTGGCGTGTATGAATTTATATTAGTTGCCATTTTTGAAGTGGTAGCATGCCTTTATGTGAATAAAAGAATGCGTTAGTAAGTACGGCTTTCTTAACTTAGTGAAAAAAGCATGACTAGCATGCTTTTTCGTTGTTCATTTGTGCTATACTTTCAGATATGAAACCAGAGAACTCTCAAAGTACTCCAAATGTTGAACAGCTTCCAATGCCACCAACTTTCGGGCCTGAGAGTGTGCCAAGTTTGCCGCCGCTAGACGGGCGCTTTGAGCGCGGTCAGCAGCAGGTTGAGCAGGCAGCAGAAGCTGGTGCAAGGGCAAGTGATGCAGCCGCCGCTGCGAGCGCAGTTGCGGGGCCTACGGTAGTACCAATACCAGATCCCCCCGTTGCAGCCGACCCCGTAACGACGATATCTGCTACTCCACTTGTCGCCGCCGACGAGGATCTGATTGAAAAAGAGTGGGTCGATAAGGCAAAACAAATTATAGAGCAGACTCGTGATGACCCCCATGCTCGTACCCAGAAAGTAAATGAGCTGCAGCGCGATTATCTGCAAAAACGGTTCGGTAAAACAATTGGCGCGACCGACTAGCAGTATAACGCTAATAGGTCGGTGCAACAGTTAGGTCAAGAGGAAAAGAGGGAAGGTGTTCGGAGTAATTATAACGGTAGTAGTCATTCTTCTTGCGTTTGCAGGTGTAGCTGGCTTTGCGTTTATGCAATACCGTAAAATACTTCGCGAAGCTAAAAATTATGAGCGCGGCCTTAAAATGGTTCCGCTTTACATTCATATTCCGCCGATTAGTTCAGATATTGAAGGTAATGGCCGTGATGAACGTGATTTAACTGAAGAGGTTTTAAGCCAGGCGCAAGTAATGTATAACATTATTGCCAGTACTGCTACGAAGGGATTCAAAAGTAAGATTTATGGCCAACGTCATGTATCGTTTGAGATTGTTGCTCATGAGGGGCTGGTTCATTATTATGTTGTGGTTCCGGTTTCACTTATTGATGTCATTAAACAAGCAGTTGCCGCAGCTTACCCAGCAGCTCGGCTTGAAGAGGTAAGCGAACGTAATATCTTTAACCCGGCTGGTCGAATGAGCGCTACAATTGGGGGCGAGTTTACGCTTAAGAAAGATTTTAGTCACCCTATTGCGACATTTCAAGAATCCAAACGCGACGGATCAAGGGCACTTCTTAACGCCTTATCAAGTGCTACCCGTGAAGATGGTGTAGGGATTCAGCTTCTTATTCGGCCCGCCGCAGATGGTTGGACAAAGATCTCCTTAGATGCAGTCGAGACAATCCGAAAACAAAAAGGTAAGAGCTCGGGTGCCAAAAGTGTCGGTAAGGGGCTTATGGAAGCATTGTGGAAGCCGCCCGAGACTGAAGAGGTCAAGGCTGAAGATAAGCAGCTTAGTAATACTGAACAATCGAAGGTTGAAGCTATTGAAGATAAAACCCGCTACCCAGGTTACGAAACGCTTATTCGTGTGGTGGCCTCGTCAAATACTGCAGCGCGTTCGCAGGCACTTATGAATAACGTTGTGTCGGCATTTTCAATGTTTGACTCACAGCAAAATAACGGTTTTAAGTTTGCAGTATCAAAAAATATCGAAGAATTTGTTACGGCCTACATATTTAGGTTTTTCCCGCAGGAGATAAAACAAAATATATTGAACACGGTTGAACTCGCTACGCTTTTCCATTTGCCTACCCAGCAAACTATTCCAACTTCTCAGGTGCAGCGCCAGGCTATTAAGCAAGTCGATGGCCCGAACCAGCTCATTGATGAAGGCTTCTTGGTTGGTGTCAATGAGTTTCGTGGCGTAAAGAAGCCAATTCGACTTGGAGCGAAAGATCGCCGCCGACACCTATATATGATTGGTCAGACAGGTGTTGGTAAAACTGGTTTCCTTCAAAATTTAGCCTACCAAGACATGATGGATGGCCGAGGCTTTGCATTTATTGATCCGCACGGCGATGTGGTCGAAGAGCTGCTTGGGATGGTACCGAAAGAAAGGGTAGAGGATGTTATATACTTTAGCCCTGGTGAAATGGAGATGCCGGTTGGTTTGAACTTATTTGAGTTTGATAACCAAGACCAACGTGACTTTATTATTCAAGAAACAATCTCAATGCTCTACAAACTGTACGACCCGGGTCATACCGGTATTATTGGGCCACGTTTCGAGTCGTGGTTTCGTAATGCGGCTTTGACCGTGATGGCCGACCCGGAAGGTTCATCTTTCCTTGACGTTCAGCAGGTATTTATCGACCAAGCTTTTGCTGATGAAAAAATTAAGCATGTAAAAACCCAGACAGTGCTCGATTTTTGGAATAAGGAAATGGCACAAACAACCGAATCATCTAAAGGTGAAATGCTGGGTTGGTTTGCCAGTAAATTCGGTGCCTTTTTAGCTAACGACATGATGCGTAATATTATTGGCCAAACTAAAAGTGGTTTTAACTTACGCGAGATCATGGATAATAAAAAGATTTTGCTGGTAAACCTTTCAAAAGGTCGAACCGGTGAATTAAACTCTCAGTTGCTTGGTATGATTTTTGTGATGAAGTTTAACGCCGCCGCCATGGGACGGGCTGATATGCCAGAGGATCAGCGACAAGATTTCAGCCTCTACGTCGACGAGTTCCAGAACTTTGCTACTGAATCGTTTGCGACGATTTTATCTGAAGCTCGTAAGTATCGCCTCAGCCTTATTCTTGCTAACCAGTTTATGACCCAGCTCACCGACCAAATTCGTGAAGCAATTTTAGGTAATATAGGGACGGTTATTAGCGGACGTATTGGTATTACCGACGCGGAAGTATTAGTGAAAAAGTTTAGCCCAACCTTCGATGCTGAAGACCTGACCCGCATGCCAAACTTCCAAACAATTGCATCGGTCATGATTCAAGACGTGCCGTCGGCTGCATTTAGTATGTCGCTGTTGCCACCGCTCGGTAAAACGAACCCCGAACTTCGCGATGCGCTTAAAAAGCTTTCCGCTACCAAATACGGAAAACCACGCGCTGAGGTAGAACAGGCGTTCTTTAAACGTATGAGTATTGGTGATGAAGTAAAAAAGCAGAAGATGGACGCTTTAAAAAAGGCTCAAGAAGAGCGCATGGCTGCCTTTAGGGCGGGTGGCCCAGCTGGAATGGGTTCAGGCTCATCTGTGCCACCAAATCCGTTAGGTGGACCGTCTGGAAGCCCTTCAGTGGGTGATATGTCTAATGCCCCAGCAGCTCCACCGCAACCGCCATCGTTCCTCGATGAATGGCTCACGAAACGTCAAGATATTATGAGTAAACAAAAGCCAGCTGGGTCAGCCAATACGCCTCCTGCTAGTGTTTCAGCGCCAACTGCACTAAACCCAGCCTTTGGTCCTACTACACAGGCCGTTCCATCTGCACAGTTACCAGTTCAACCTCAGCCAATACCTCAGCCGGCACCACAACAGCGACAAGTAGTGAAAACTCAACCGCAACCGCAAGAATCAAAGCCAAAGCAAGAACGGCCACCACAAGCACCAGCGCCGGTTGTGACACCAGAGAAATTGCATGTTCGTGATGCGTCAAGTAACGCCAGTGATGATGGCGTATCGATTAAACTGCGATAGAATGACTAAGCTTTTTTACCGGTAATCATGACTTTAAAGAAGTCATAAAGAATACCAAGTACCCAGCCAACAATAAAGGCGCCGATGGTTTCAAAACCGGAGAGTGGGTAACCGTAAAACTTTGCAACCAGGTAAACGGCAAGCACTAAGAAGAAGGCTACCATTGCGCCGGCTAGAATAGCATTTGGGCGGGCCACAGTATTTCCAACAGCTTCACTTGTCTTTTCAATGACCGGATTATGAATGACCTTACTAAAGGCACGTTGTGACGGTTTAAGCTCGCTTTGAAGTTGTTTAACGTGACGCTTATAACTCGTGTTGCGCTCTTTTTTACTGACAACACCGTGGCGACGCTTGGCAGGTGAGCCGGTACGGGCTTTGGTCTTTTTCTCAGCACTGCCAGCCTCAACACTAATAGCTTGCTTGAGTGCTTCAACACGTGCGTTCGCTTCGGCTTTCTCGACATTCTCGAGCTTGCTTTTTTCAGCAGCCCGCTCAAGTGAAGACTCGACATTCAAATATTTTTCGAGTTGCTCTGGGCTTAGATCTTTTGCCTCAGGGCTATTTTTTTCATTAGCCTCATGAAATTGTTCAGCTGCCATTAAATTGTTCCCCCATTCAAATCACGACGGATTAAGCGCACTTCTGTGCTAAGTTGTCGAGAGCGAAAGTAGAAGAAGGTAACGACAGATAGTAGGATGCCAGCAAAGAAGATGTTTTCGCCTGGGCCTGTTTTAGGTAGTTCTGGAACAACATGCTCAATAACCTTCGGTGTAGGACAATTAACAGGGAACATTACCCACGAGTCGTAGAGGGCATTCTCGATTTTACAGTCGTAAGAACTTGGATCGCTGACACCTTGGGGTGTAGCCGGAATAGCAGAGAGGATTTGAATAGTAAAGGTTCGGACTTGTTTTTCACCAGGTTTAAGCTCAATAGTTGGCCAGCTTAGAATACGAGTAGCTTCATCGTAGGTAGCGCCACCGTTTTCAACGAGCTTTCCATACTCAAGCGCATCGCCAATATTATCTTCAAACTTAAACTGCTTGGCGGTACCACCAGTATTTTCTGCATTGAGAGTGAAGGTGATACGATCGTTCTCTTTGGCAGTGACGGTTGTTGCCGACACGTTACCCTGAGTTGTATTAAGGGCAGTTTTCGACACCTCAATTTTAGCGGGTGGCGTTGAACAAGCGACTGGTACGGTAATAATATTACTAATAAAGCTGTTACGCATCGCACAATTCGTTTTTGTAGTAACAAGGCTGCTATTCATCTGAACAGTATAGGTGTGGCTGACACTTGCGCCTGGGCCAAGATTTGCAGATGGCCAAGACAGCACCTTTGTTGTTGTGTTAAAGGTACCTCCGCCATTATCGGTAAGCTTTGAATAGCTCAGTACTTCACTAAGGTTATCACTGAAATCAACTGTTTTGGCAGTTCCACCTGTGTTTGTTGCATTGACAGTGTAGGTAATTTTGTCGTTTTCTTTAGCAGCACTTTTAGTTGCGTCGATGTTTTGGGTCGAGTTAATTGCTGACTTAGAAGCAACAATATTAGCTGGTGCTGGTGGCGGGGTTGGTGCTTCTGGGTAAACGTCGGTAACCAAGTTTCCACATACCTGTAAAATAGCGAACCAGCCTATTTTACTTGAATGCCCAATATAGGCGTACATTTCAGAATCAGGGCTATTTCCCCAAATAGTAAGTGGTCGGCCATATATAGTGTTCACTGTATTAAAGCCAGCGTCGGTAATAGGAATAGTGACCGAACCAGCACGATTTTCATAGCCATAACTTTTTTTATCACCAACTCTGAATTTACCAAAGTAGGTTGAGGTAATTTCTTCACGACTAATGCCGAAATAATTGAAAATATCTTTTAAGTTTCGCTCGTTACGGTCGTATGGCCCTAAAAAATTATTAAGCGAACGAGACGAGCCAAGCCCGAGGCCTCCGGGAATAAAGTCATTGTTATTCGAAGCGTTGGCGGCTTCTGGTGGTTGAAAAACGACTAATGACTGGACAACCAGCGCCAGTGCAACAAAAATTAACCCGAGTCGACGGGTTGCTTGCTCTTTACGTAAACGATGCGCATAAAAGCCAAGCTGGCCTACGAGGGCCGGGCTAAATGATAGTTGTGAGACGATTTTTTTAAACATAGTGTCGCTTTTTTATTTTTTTTGGTACACCTCTTGATAAGAGATTAGCATAAGAAATATGTTCAATGCAAGCATATTAGGTGGAAATTTTTTGTTCAAACAATGTCATGCGTAAGAGGTATAGTTGTGTTTCTGAGAATATGCTATAATATTATGCAGATAAACGGCCGGTGGGCGTCCGCTAATGTAGTTTACAGGCAGCCTTCTCGTAGGGTGCAAACAGTCAGAAATAGGGGAGATAAGGTTAGAAATGGCTCAAAAAACAGACAACACGTATGATGGTTCACAAATCCAGGTTCTTGAGGGTCTTGAACCAGTTCGTAAACGTCCAGGTATGTATATCGGAAGTACTGGCTACGATGGTGTACATCATCTTATTAAAGAAATTGCCGATAACTCGGTTGACGAAGCAATTGCAGGCTATGCAAGTAAGGTAGAAATCATCATTCTTGATGATGGTGGTATTACCATTACCGATAATGGCCGTGGTATTCCTGTCGACAAACACCCGAAAACTGGCTTGTCAACGCTTGAAACCGTTCTTACTGTGCTTCACGCCGGTGGTAAGTTTGGCGGCGGCGGCTACAAAGTATCATCAGGTCTTCACGGTGTTGGTTCAAGCGTCGTGAATGCTCTTTCTACCCACATGATTGCTGAAGTTGTCCAAAAAGGCCAACTATACCGCATTGAATTTGCTCAAGGTGGGGTGAAAGTGCCATTCAAGAAGGTTGGTGCGACCGATCGCCAAACTGGTACAAGTGTTACTTTTTATCCAGACCCAACCATTTTTAAAGAAACTGTTACTTTTGATTACAAATGGGTGGTTGACTACATTCGTCACCAAGCTTACTTGACTAAAGGCATTTATCTTTCTGTCTACGACCAACGTATTCACCAGCGGGCTGCATTTTACTTTGAAGGTGGTATTCAAAGCTATGTAAAACACCTTAACATCGGTAAAGAAGTCGTGAGCGACTCTGTTTTCTACGTTGAAAAACAGGTTGAAGACTCGATGGTCGAGATAGCTGTTCAGTATAACGATACGTTTGTTGAAATGGTGAAGCCATTCGCGAACAACGTCCTTACCCCTGATGGTGGTACTCATTTGGTAGGGTTCCGCACCGCCCTTACTAGGGTTATTAACGACTATGCTCGTAAAAATAGTCTCTTGAAGGAAAAAGACGACAACCTGACGGGTGACGATATTCGTGAAGGGTTAACCGCGATTATTCTTGTAAAATTACCGGACCCTCAGTTTGAAGGTCAAACCAAGAACAAGCTTGGTAACCCAGAAGTTCGACGCTACGTCGAGCAAGTCATGAACGAATACTTTGCGTATTACCTTGAAGAAAACCCAGAAGTTGCCAAAAAAATTGTTGGTAAGGCACTTTTAGCGGCTCGTGCTCGTAAAGCCGCTCGCGCAGCCCGCGATAATGTGCTTCGTAAGGGTGCGCTTGATGGTATGGGCTTGCCTGGTAAGCTATACGACTGTTCAAGTAAAAAACCTGAGGATAGTGAAATTTACATTGTAGAGGGTGACTCGGCGGCTGGTTCAGCCAAAGAAGGCCGCGACAGCAAAACCCAAGCTATTTTGCCACTGCGTGGTAAGGTCCTAAACACCGAGCGGGCTCGGCTTGATAAAATGTTTGCTAACAAAGAAATTGTTGCAATGATTCAAGCCTTTGGGGTAGGTATTAGTGACGCCTTTGATGTAAACGGCCTTCGCTACCATAAAATTATCATTATGACCGACGCCGATGTTGACGGTAGTCACATTGCGACTTTGCTTCTCACTTTCCTATTCCGCTACATGCGCGAAGTTATTGAAGGTGGGTATGTGTATCTTGCGAAGCCACCACTCTACAGTATTAACAGGGGTCAGAAGAAGCAGTACGTGTATGACGAAAAGGCTCTAGAGTCGACACTTAAAGAATTGGTTGCTGCTAAAGAGGATCGTGGTACTACCGTTGACGCGGACGCCGATCTGACAAAGCAAGCTGGTGTCACCATTTCACGCTTTAAGGGTCTTGGTGAAATGGATGCTGATCAACTTTGGGAAACAACCATGAATCCTGATAATCGCGTACTTATACAGGTACGTATTGATGATGCCGAACGGGCCGATGCCGTATTTACAAAACTAATGGGTGACGAAGTTTCACTACGTAAGTCATTCATCCAGACCCGCTCAAAAGATGCTAACCGTGAAGATTTGGATATTTAGGGGAAAGAAACAGCTATGAATGACGATACCATACCACAACAAGACAACCAGGCACTCGAGGGTGAAGTTGTAAACCCAGTTATTGCAGGCGTTGAACAACAGACGCTTGAAAATGTTATGGAGCATAACTTCTTCCGCTATTCAATGAGCGTTATTGTTGAACGGGCACTTCCTGATGTTCGGGACGGTTTGAAGCCAGTGCATCGCCGCATTCTTCACTCTATGAATGTAAACGGTAACCGTAGCAACGCTAAATTCGTCAAAAGCGCCCGTATTATCGGTGATGTTATGGGTAAATATCACCCGCACGGTGATTCGGCTATTTACGATTCAATGGTTCGTTTAGCGCAGCCATGGGCGCTTCGGTATCCGCTTGTTCAAGGGCAGGGTAACTTTGGTTCAATGGATGGTGACCCAGCGGCAGCCAGCCGATATACTGAGGCCCGTCTTCAGAAGTTTTCAGATGAAATGCTGGCTGATATTGAAAAACAGACGGTTGATTTTGCGGATAACTACGACGGCTCTGAGCAAGAACCGGTTGTGCTTCCAGCAAAAGTTCCAAACCTCCTTCTAAATGGCCAAATTGGTATTGCCGTTGGTATGGCAACGAATATTCCGCCACACAACCTGGGCGAACTTATCGATGCATCAATTGAGCTTATTGATAACGAGCACGCAACCATTGATGACATTCTTAAGCATGTAAAGGGCCCAGACTTTCCAACCGGTGCGGTTGTCTATGGTGGGGCGCCAATGAAGCAAGCCTACCTAACGGGCCGTGGAAGTGTTACCATGCGGGCGATTGCTACTATTGAAGAAACCAAAAAAGGTCGTCACCAGATTGTTATCACGGAAATTCCTTATGGTGTAAATAAAGCATCACTTGTTGAGAAGATCGCTGAACTTTTTAAAGAAAAGAAAATTAATATTAGCGACCTGCGCGACGAAAGTAGTCGTGGTAAAGTTCGTGTTGTCGTAGAGGTTAAGAAGGACGGATATCCTAAGAAAGTACTGAACCAGCTCTACAAACTGACCGCTTTACAGAGTAGCTTTAATTACAACATGCTTGCTTTGATTGATGGTATTCAACCAAAAATTCTTGGTATTCAAGAAATGCTTCAAGAGTTTATCGCACACCGTCAAAAGGTAGTGCGCCGTCGTACTGAATTCGAGCTTCGCAAGGCTCGAGAACGCGCCCACATTTTAGAGGGTTACAAAATTGCTCTCGATAACATTGATGAAGTGATTCGTATTATTCGTGCTAGTAAAACAAGTGATGTTGCGCAGAAAAGTTTGATCGAAGCCTTTAACTTTAGTGAAATCCAAGCCCAGGCTATCTTAGCGATGCAACTTCGTCGTCTTACAGGTCTTGAACGTGAAGCTGTTGAAAACGAATTAAATGAACTCCTCAAAGCAATCAAGCGCTACGAAGAAATTTTGGCTGATGAGAAAGAAATTTTAGCCATTATTAAAACTGAACTTCTTGAAATGAAGGATAAGTATGGTGATGAGCGTCGGTCACAAATTATTAACCATGAACTTGGTAAGTTTAGTGATGAAGAGCTTATTCCAGAAGAAGAATCTGTAGTTCTTCTTACAACAGAGAACTATATCAAGCGAACGCTTATTACTGAATATCGCCGTCAAAACAGGGGTGGTAAGGGTAAGCGAGGTATGACTACGAAGGAAGAGGATGTTATCGACCAGCTCATTCCTGCAAACACCCATGATTGGCTTTTCTTCTTTACAAATAAAGGCCGTGTGTTCCGTCTTAAAGCCTATGAAGTTCCTCAAGCTAGTCTTGCGGCTAAGGGTGTTGCGGCCGTGAACCTATTGGCGCTTCAACCTGAAGAAAAAATTACTTCAATTATTAAACATGAAAAGAATGCCAGTGAGGATGGCTACCTGTTCATGGCTACTACAAAGGGAACTGTTAAGAAGACACCACTTAAAGACTATGCAAATATTCGCACTAATGGGTTGATTGCTATAAAGCTTGATGATGGTGATGAGCTTCGTTGGATTAAGCGTACCTCTGGTCAGGATGATGTTATTATTTCAACATCTGCCGGTCAGGCCATTCGCTTCGGTGAATCTGATGCTCGCCCTATGGGTCGTTCAGCCCGTGGTGTCCGGGGTGTTCGTCTTCGTCCAAACGATAAGGTAGTGGGAATGGACATTGTTTCTAATAACGAAGGCAACTTGTTTGTGCTAAGCGAAAATGGCTTTGGTAAGGTAACCAAAGCCGTACAGTTCCCATCTCACAAGAGGGGTGGCGTCGGTATTAAGGCTGCAATTGTCACGGCTAAAACAGGGCCAATTGTGGCTGTTCGGTCACTTGAAGAAGATATAGAGGAGATCCTTATTATCTCAAGTAAGGGTCAAGCTATACGGGTTGGACTAAAAGATATTCCAGTGATTGGCCGTACAACTCAAGGCGTTCGTATTATGCGAACCGCTGAGACCGATAAAGTTTCATCATTTGGCTTTGTTCCAAAACAGCCGGTCGAAGAAGACGTTGAAGAAACGAAAAAAGAAGGGTAGGTAGTGATGGAAGGTGTTGTATCGCCATATCTCATAGCAATTGTGGCGGGGTGGACGGTAAGTCAGCTTATCAAGTCGATTTTCTCGGTTATTAAACATCGGCATATGAGTTTTCGTAGTCACTTGTTTATAT
This sequence comes from Candidatus Microsaccharimonas sp., assembly GCA_049661485.1. Lineage (GTDB taxonomy): Bacteria > Patescibacteriota > Saccharimonadia > Saccharimonadales > Saccharimonadaceae > Microsaccharimonas. The sequence continues at coordinate 8,356 of JBATAC010000001.1, read as the reverse complement.
CTGGTGGTATGCCAAGCTCGCACAGTGCAACTGTTATGGCGGTTTGGACAACAATCCTTTTACTAGACGGCGTTAACTCGGGTTTGTTCGGTTTAGCGAGTGTTATCGCACTTATCGTGCTGTACGATGCGGTGAAAGTTCGCCGTTCATCTGGCGAGCAAGGTGTCGCGCTTGTAGCTCTTATTCACGAGCAAAAAAGCAAAGTACCACTTCCAAGGGTTGCTATGGGCCACACCCCTTCTGAGATCATAGCTGGCGGTCTTTTAGGTATTGCTATCGGTGCTGTAACCGTTTGGCTTACAACCATTCTGTTGTAATTTCTAACAAAATGGCTTTTTTGCCAAACTAAGGTGTTGACCTGACTATTTTTTTGGAGTATAGTTGAACAAGTCTGGTCGACAAGGTAAGTCTAACCACCAAGTTATTTACCTAATAAAGTTGGCAATCAAACGTGGAGTTTGAAATAAAGACGTTCCGGCGCATACTTCGAAACAAGTAGGGCGCCTAATAAGTAAAAGACTTTAACAATTTAGTAGTGCAAATCTGTTTTCAACGGATATCTATACGGGCTTCGCGCCTTGTATAGTTTCCGTTGGAAACTATCATCGTCAGTTAATTATGTATAGTGAGTCTTGTGTCTGAAAGAGACACATTTTTATGGAGAGTTTGATCCTGGCTCAGGATGAATGCTGGCGGCGTGCCTAACACATGCAAGTCGAGCGGCAGCGCGAGTAGTTTACTACTTGGCGGCGAGCGGCGGACGGCTGAGTAACGCGTGGGAACGTGCCCCAAAGTGAGGAATAACTGCCCGAAAGGGTGGCTAATGCCGCATATGATCTTCGGATTAAAGGATTTATCCGCTTTGGGAGCGGCCCGCGTCGGATTAGGTTGTTGGTGAGGTAATGGCTCACCAAGCCGACGATCCGTAGCTGGTCTGAGAGGATGATCAGCCAGACTGGGACTGAGACACGGCCCAGACTCCTACGGGAGGCAGCAGTGAGGAATCTTCCACAATGGGCGAAAGCCTGATGGAGCAACGCCGCGTGAAGGATGAAGGCCCTAGGGTCGTAAACTTCTTTTATAAGTGAAGAATATGACGGTAACTTATGAATAAGCACCGGCTAACTACGTGCCAGCAGCCGCGGTCATACGTAGGGTGCAAGCATTATCCGGAGTGACTGGGCGTAAAGAGTTGCGTAGGTGGTTTGTTAAGTAGGTAGTGAAATCTGGCGGCTCAACCGTACAGGCTATTACCTAAACTGGCAAACTCGAGAATGGTAGAGGTAACTGGAATTTCTTGTGTAGGAGTGAAATCCGTAGATATAAGAAGGAACACCAATGGCGTAGGCAGGTTACTGGACCATTTCTGACACTGAGGCACGAAAGCGTGGGGAGCGAACGGGATTAGATACCCCGGTAGTCCACGCCGTAAACGATGGATACTAGCTGTTGGAGGTATCGACCCCTCCAGTAGCGAAGCTAACGCGTTAAGTATCCCGCCTGTGGAGTACGGTCGCAAGACTAAAACATAAAGGAATTGACGGGGACCCGCACAAGCGGTGGATTGTGTTCTTTAATTCGATGATAAACGAAGAACCTTACCAGGGTTTGACATCCCGAGAATTTTGCCGAAAGGCGAGAGTGCTTTATTGAACTCGGTGACAGATGTTGCATGGCCGTCGTCAGCTCGTGTCGTGAGATGTTTGGTTAAGTCCATCAACGAGCGCAACCCTTGTGAATAGTTGGATTTTTCTATTCAGACTGCCCCGGCAACGGGGAGGAAGGAGGGGATGATGTCAGGTCAGTATTACTCTTACATCCTGGGCTAGAAACGCAATACAATGGCCAGTACAATGCGCAGCGAAGCGGCAACGTGAAGCAAATCGCATCAAAGCTGGTCCCAGTTCGGATTAGAGGCTGAAACTCGCCTCTATGAAGTCGGAATCGCTAGTAATCGCAGATCAGCAAGCTGCGGTGAATACGTTCCCGGGTCTTGTACACACCGCCCGTCAAACCATGAAAGTGACCAACACCCGAAGTCCGATTCGTCGGCCTAAGGTGGGGGGCATGATTGGGGTTAAGTCGTAACAAGGTATCCGTACCGGAAGGTGCGGATGGATTACCTCCTTTCTAGAGGAGATTACGCCACTGTGTCGAGTAATCACACGGTGAAGCTAGGTCGGTCTTTTTGGTAAGCCGAGCTTACTTACCAATGTCGTTCCAAATTAGAATTTATTCTAAGTGGAACAAGACTAAGTTCGAAAAAATCTCGCTATACTAACAGTCGATGATACGGGTTTGCACTACTAAGTTGTTAAAAGAAATACCTCGGTTTGGTCGAGGTATTTTTTGTTGTGTAATAAATCCTTATGGTTTGAGGGATGATTATCATCTGATAGCATAAAAGAATGACCGAGAAAATTCATCATTCTTTGACCGAGCGGGGGTTCCAAATTACAGCACCAAAGGAGTTAGTTGACCTAGCCACCTCACGGTGGGGTGCGATGCTCGACGAAACGCGCAAAGCGCCGACCCTTCGGGTGCTTGAGCGGCAGTATCAAAATGGAGGAATTGTTCTTAATTTTGATGTTACTAAACCTGGCACCGGCCCAGCTACGGGACCAATGGAAGAGAGGGCTGGCCGGATGGTGGACCTTATGGTGCAGATGAATGACGTCGCACTTGAGGAGGGGCTTGATGATCCCCATTTTAGAATAAGTCGAAAAAAAGGTAATGCATTTGAAGATCAGCTTTTAGTATTAGTTGACCATGACGATGAAAATCAAGATACCAATGTAACGATAGCCTGTAATGCAATGATGAAGTACGGCCGGCTCATGGGGTACTACGAACGCTATCGTGATGATGCGCCTGCTAATATTTTTTATGACTCCGACGGCAACATAACTTTGCTAACTGGTAAGGGAACAAGGAATGAGAAAACTACGCAGCTGTCATCGCGGAGCGCTGAATCATCGCAAGATACAGTTATAGAACTTAGTACTCATGAGGATGGATTCAATAAACGAGGGGTGTTAATTACGGTTCTTGGTGCATTGTCGCTTGCTTCACCAGCTCGCTAAACCTCTTCTTGATATTGCGTTATCTGTTAAGTTACGCTAGAATAATACAAGTTCTGTTTATGGGGCAATAGCTCAGTTGGCTAGAGCACCTGCTTTGCAAGCAGGGGGTCCAGGGTTCGAGTCCCTGTTGCTCCACCATTTACGAGGGGTGAATAAGGCGAAAGTCTTAGGCACTCCACCAGAACTTATGTAAAAACACCACGGATTCGTGGGCGATTAGCTCAGCTGGTTAGAGCGCGTCACTGATAATGACGAGGTCGGAGGTTCAAGTCCCTCATCGCCCACCACTCTGTGGTGTTTTTTGTTTGTCTACCACTTGCAAGCGTAAGCTTGATGGGGCATAGTAGAACTATCTATGAATAACACAAACATGGCTCGCGGCTTTGCTTTGCCAACAGTATTAATAGCATCAGTTGTGATGTTAGTTATTCTTGTCACTAGTCTTCCTTTGGTGACTGCAGTTAACCAAACACTTAATGAGCAACAGTATAACCGTATCGCCCGGGAAGCTTCCTATTCGGCAATTGCCATGGTACAGGCTTGTTTGAATACGGGCAATAATGCTGTTACCTGGACGAGTCCACTCACACCTGCAACTGATTGTACGGGTACTGTGCAGCCCGGCGCATCGATATATATTAATAATGGAAGCAGAATACGCTCTACGTTTTCTGTTAATTCAATCGTGACAGATGGCGGGTTTCACAGGGTAAATGCCGTGGGTACTACCGAAATATTGCGCCAAAGTACAAATACTGTGTCTCGTTCATTCACTTCGAGTCTTTGGGCAAGTATCAATTACTACGCTACGAAATCAGCTTCAGGTTTTAACCAAACGTGTGGTCTTGTAGGTGGCGTTACGTGGTGCTGGGGTCAGGGAACATACGGTAAATTGGGTAACGGCTCAACGAACGATTCGTTGACACCAGTGCAGGTATTACGTGAACCGGGTGTACTGCAGGGAAAGCTTGATACAGATGTGGCATTGGGTGGTCAGTTTGGGTGTGTCGTTGCTGATGGTGGCGTGTACTGTTGGGGCCGAAATAACTATGGACAAATTGGTAAGCCGGCTGGGCCAAGTTCAAACCCTAGCCCACAAAGGGTAGGTGGGGCGCTACTCTCGAAAACAGTGACAAGTGTGACTGCAGGTGGCCGACATGCTTGTGCCATTACAAGCACGAGTGAAATTTATTGCTGGGGTCGTAACGACAGGGGGCAGCTTGGTAATGGTGATCCGGCTAACGCCAACAGTTATCAACCAGTTCAGGTGGCTACTGATACCGGGCTTGCAGGCAAGACCGTGACGCAAATTAATGCCGGGCTTGATATTGATTCAACCTGTGCAGTTGCAAGCGGGGTGGCCTATTGTTGGGGGTCTAACGATAGTGGTGAGTTAGGAATTGATTCGACCACGACTCAATTTAATAAGCCACAGCAGCTTGGGGTAACCGGGCTACTCGCTGGTAAAACCGTTACTAACATTGCGATTGCGTCAAATGATTTAAATGCTTTATCCCACGGCTGTGCGGTAGCTGATGGATCAGCCTATTGCTGGGGTGATAACACAAATGGTAGACTTGGCAATAATACAACAACAGCTTCGACATCACCGGTGGCTGTTGATACTTCCGGGGTGATGAACGGTAAGACTTTGACGGGTCTTGGTGTGGGCGTTCAGCATGCATGTGTTTTAAGTACCGACCAGAACATTTATTGCTGGGGGGCTAATGATTTTGGTCAACTAGGCGATAATGCGGCGAGCGGAGCACGGTCTCTTGTACCAGTAGCAGTAGTAAAGCAGGCGGGACGCCTACTAGGGGCAACGATTACCCGTCTTGATGCTGGTGGAAACCGCGGATGTGTCATTGCAAACCAATCAAATTATTGCTGGGGGTTAAATAATAATGGTCAAATTGGTGACGGAACGACAATTAGTCGCCCTGTCCCTACACCTTCCAGGTTCTTAAACGATCTTAAAGCGCCCTATTATTTTTAAAAATTACTTACAAAAATGACGCCGAGGTATTGCAAAAGGCCTTAATGAGCGCTATAATAAAACTCAATAAGCGCATGTTCATAAAGAACCTCTAGCGAACAAGAACATAAAGAGATTGTCGCGAGGTTCTCTTTATTGCAAAAAATACTGCGAAAACAACAAAATTGCTCTTTACAGTGTGTGGCGTAAAGTGGTAAGATCATAAAGCTTGATTGCGGACAGGACTCATTCCTTACAGAGGTAAGTAACGAATGGATCGAAATGCGCACTCAAGGTGTGAGCGCGAGGAACGTTAACAATTCAAATGATGTAAGAAACGATATTAGTTTAGTAAAAGTAATTTTATTAAACGAAATTTTTAAAGTTGACGGTATGAGTAACTGGTTAGTACCAATTACTCGTTAAGTCAATGCATAAAAAGGTACTCAAGGGCACAAAATGGATGCCTAGACGTATATTACCGATGAAGGACGTGGAAGACTGCGATAAGCTTCGGGTAGCTGTCAACAAGCTATTATCCGGAGATTTCCGAATGGGGAAACCCAATACGGGTCATGCCGTATTACTCATATTTGAATAAAATAGGATATGAAGAGGGAACCAACTGAACTGAAACATCTTAGTAGGTTGAGGAAAAGAAAGTAAATAACGATGGCGGGAGTAGTGGCGAGCGAAACCGTTAGAGCCCAAACCTTATTATTTTTCATTCTTCGGAATGAATAAGCTGATAGGCGAATAATAGTAGGGGGTTGTGATTTTACACGAGACCAAGTCTTGGTATACCACTTCGGTGGTGTTTCAAGATTTGCGATCATCGGCTATCACCGAATGAATAAAGTAAAAAAACTTGCTTGGTTAGCAGAATAGTTTGAATGACTATCCAAAGAGCGTGAAAGACGCGTACGCGAAAACCAGGCTGACTTTATACGTGTTTTATCGAGTAGGGCGGGGCACGAGAAACCCTGTCTGAATCCGGCTGGACCACCAGCCAAGGCTAAATATAATATACGATCGATAGTGAACTAGTACAGTGATGGAAAGGTGAAAAGAACCCCGGGAGGGGAGTGAAATAGATCCTGAAATTTTGTGCCTACAAGGAGTCGGAGCCTCATTTATGGGGTGACGGCGTGCTTTTTGTAGAACGATCCAGCGAGTTAATTTCGTGCGCAAGGTTAAGTCAAGTGACGGAGCCACAGTGAAAGCGAGCCTGAATAGGGCGATTTAGTGCACGGGATTAGACCCGAAACCGGGTGACCTAACCATGAGCAGGTTGAAGCGACAGTAACATGTCGTGAAGGACCGAACCGTAGTCCGCAGCAAAGGGCCCGGATGACTTGTGGTTAGAGGTGAAATGCCAATCGAACTCGGAGATAGCTGGTTCTCCTCGAAATAGCTTTAGGGCTAGCGTCATGTGGTAACAGTCGGGGGTAGAGCTCTGTAAAGGACTGGGGGGAGCAATCCTACCCACCCTTAACAAACTACGAATACCGACTGCGGAATCATGGCAGTTAGAACGTCGGGGCTAAGCTCGACGCTCGAAAGGGAAACAGCCCAGACCATCGTCTAAGGTCCCTAAATTAACACTCAGTGGGAAACAAGGTGAGATTTCTTAAACAGCTAGGATGTTGGCTTAGAAGCAGCCATTCATTTAAAGAGTGCGTAACAGCTCACTAGTCAAGAGATCTTGCGTGGAAAATGTAACGGGGCTAAAGTGTTATACCGAAGACATGGATTTACAATTTATTGTAAGTGGTAGAGGAGCGTTCCTATCAGCAGTGAAGTCAGACCGTAAGGTACTGGTGGAGCGGTAGGAAGTGAGAATGCTGGAATGAGTAACCATAAGACAGGTGAGAATCCTGTCGGCCGTAAGAGCAAGGTTTCCTGAGCCATGGTAATCATCTCAGGGTTAGTCGGGCCTAAGCCGAGGCGCATAGCGTAGGCGATGGACATCAGGTTAATATTCCTGAACCGGTTATAATTTGTACACTGTTCACGGTGAGATAGTCAGAGCGGATTCATGGTATGTATCCGTCCAACCTAGCGGGAACGCGAAGGGAGTGAAAGTTGATCTTCGGATTAACGATTCTGGTGACAGCACTGGCGAGAAAAGCAGATGTACGCGTGATTATAGCCGCCCGTACCGCAAACCAACACAGGTGCTCGAGTCGAGTAGACTCAGGCTTACGAGAGAACCTTCGCTAAGGAACTCGGCAATACAGCGACCGTAACTTCGGGATAAGGTCTGCCCCCTCTTCTTTGAGGAGGAATTGCCGCGTACACTCAGCAAGGTGGTTAAAAAACGCGATTATGGTGTTTAAAAGCAGCCATAATCGTTAGTGAGTACGCTCGTTTTACTTCTTTTAAGATGTAAAACATAATGAGTGATAAATCCTTTTTTATGAACCACAATTTTTTACTGAGATAGAGCAATGATTAAACATGCATTATGCATGGAGTCGATGTTCTTTTGTACGCGGGCACATTCGTCTTTATAGATGAGGGGGCCGCAGCAAAAGAGCCCACGGAACTGTTTACCAAAAACACAGGTCTCTGCGAACACGAAAGTGGATGTATAGGGGCTGACTCCTGCCCGGTGCCGGAAGGTTAAGGCGAAGGCTTCACGGTCTGAACTGAAGCCCCGGTGAACGGCGGCGGTAACTATAACCGTCCTAAGGTAGCGAAATTCCTTGTCAGGTAAGTTCTGACCCGCATGAAAGGCGTAATGATCTGGGCACTGTCTCAACAGCCCGCCCGGCGAAATTGTAGTACCGGTGAAGATGCCGGTTACCCGCGACAAGACGGAAAGACCCCATGGAGCTTTACTGTAGCCTGATATTGGGTTTCGGTGTTGCATGCACAGGATAGATGGGACGCTAGGAAAGAAGCGCTTTGGCGTTTCTGGAGCGGACGTTGGGATACCATCCTTGCGACATTGGAATTCTAACCTGCGCCTCTGAATCGAGGCGGGGGACATTGTCAGGTGGGCAGTTTGACTGGGGCGGTCGCCTCCTAAAAAGTAGCGGAGGCGTTCAAAGGTTCGTTCGATCTGGACGGAAACCAGATGATTGAGTGCAAACGCATAAACGAGCCTGACTGCGAGACTGACGGGTCGAGCAGAGACGAAAGTCGGAGTTAGTGATCCGGTGGTATGTGAGTGGAAATGCCATCGCTCAACGGATAAAAGTTACCCTGGGGATAACAGGCTGATCTCCCCCAAGAGTCCACATCGACGGGGAGGTTTGGCACCTCGATGTCGGCTCATCGCATCCTGGGGCTG